>JACDAZ010000387.1 GCA_013695175.1 Flavisolibacter sp.
ATATAACCATGGAATAGTCTTTGCACTTACATAAATTAGGTTGATTAAAGAGTTTTATAGCTGTGGAGTTTTGAAAAATTTTGAAAATAAAAACATATTTGTATCTTTACCGCCCTTCCAATCCGGGGTTTACAAATAATATTGTAAATTATATTTGCAAGTTTATTAAACCTTTCATCCTGTGTAAAGTCTACAATTTCCATCCTATACAAAAGTCAACCTTAAAATTTATTGAAAAACTGCTTGTTAACTAATGCCCTAAAAAGTAGTTATGAAAGAATGGTTTGCTGTTTATACTAAATTGAATTGTGAAAGAAAGGTATCAAATATTCTTACGAAAAAAGGTATTACTAATCTTTTGCCTTTAGTGCAAAACGACGTTCAGAAAAGGAAAAATGGGGGAACCCCGGTTTTTCCAAGCCTTGTTTTTGTAAATCTTGAAAAAGAAAACATTGGAAAGATTTTGCAGATACCCGAAGTAATTAATTTTGTTTATTGGTTGGGTAAGCCTGCTTCTATCAAAGAAGTTGAAATTGAAGTTATACAACGGTTTATACTAGAGCATAAAAATGTTTCCATTCAAAAAATTGAAGTTAACAGAGAAGAAGGAGTACGCATCATAACCTCATTAGATGAAAAAACTATCCAAAAAAGTCTTCCAAAACTTGAAACTGTAAAAATTACTCTCCCATCTTTAGGTTTTGCATTAATTGGAGAAAGGCAGAAAACTTATGTAAAAATTATACTCGATCAAAGTATTGCAGTATAAAAGGGTTAAACTAGCATATTCAAAGATTTTCAGAAGAACATTTTGGGATACTTAGTATTGTTCTTAAAGGATAAGATGCATTTCTTATGTACTTACTTTAACCTTCTTCGAATTTGTTTTGATTCCCCGTAAAAAAATGCAATTTTTACACCCTGGTTTTTCTATCAGCTACCTTATATGAACAACAGTTTTTTAAAAAATCTTCAAATTTTACTTTGCCTCTTAGACCTGGTTGTTATTAATGTTATCCTATTTACCGCTGAGTATCTTTTAAGAGATCATATTGTAGATGATCATATTCAGTATACTTATTTTAGATTGTTTATAAATTTATCCTGGCTTGCTTTATCATTGGGTATAAATGTTTATAGCGTTAATAGCATTTTATTATTTGAATTGTTTACAAAAAGAACAATGCATGCCTTTGTTTATACTTTCATAATTGTTTTATTCTACTTATTTATTTTAAGACAGCTGGTTATTTCACGAACGTTCACAATTCTGGTGCTTACCAGTATTCCCATTTCATTACTATTTAACCGTTTCCTGTATCTCTTTATTAATCAATATTTAAAAAGCAAAGAATACCTGGTAAACAGAATCATTATACTAGGGTATAATGATCTTTCAAAAAAATTAATCAAATACCTTGAAGAAGATGGACGTAACAAAAAAATTATTGGTGTATGCGAAGAATATGAAAACGTAAAAGAGCTTACCCATTATCCAATTCTTGGAAATGTTCAAGATGTGCTGGAAGTAAGTAAAGCCAACAGGGCAACAGAAATATTTTCAACCTTAGCGCCGGAACAAAATCCATTATTATATAAGATTATGCAACAGGCAGATGATAATTTCATTCGCTTTAAAATAGTTCCAGACCTTGGTTTTTTTGTAAAAAGACAAATTCATATTGATTATTATAGAGATATGCCGGTTCTTTCATTAAGGAAAGAACCATTAGAAGATATAAGTAATAGATTCAAAAAAAGAGTATTTGATATATTTTTTAGTTTTTTAGTTATAATATTCATTCTATCGTGGTTAATTCCTCTTGTTAGTCTTTTAATCTTTTTGACTTCCAAAGGACCTATTTTTTTCACTCAAAAAAGAACGGGGAAAGATAATGTTGTTTTTAACTGTTATAAATTTAGAAGCATGCAGGTAAATACTGCTGCTGATGAAAAACAAGCTACTAAAGATGATAACAGATTAACAGCTCTGGGAAAGTTTTTAAGAAGAACAAGCATTGATGAATTTCCACAATTTATTAATGTATTTAAAGGAAATATGAGTGTTGTAGGACCAAGAC
>JACDAZ010000394.1 GCA_013695175.1 Flavisolibacter sp.
ATACAAAGCAATTTGATCTTACCTCACTTCAATTTCAGCGGACATCCGACAGCGCTGCTAACAGAAGTAATTGGAGAATGTTAAGTATGCGGCAATTACAAAAAGTAATTGATTCGATGCAAAAGCAACAGGCAGGAGTTACAGACAGAGTACAAAAAGAAGTTTTTTCTCAAACTTCATTTGCTCAGTATTTAGACTCCAATTGGAATAATGTAGCTGCAGAAGAAAAACAAATTGAAAATATGGATGCACTCATTCCCGACTCTTTAAAACTACAGGTACAGCAAAATGCATCCAGTAAAATTGGTTCTATGCTGGTGAATAATTCAGTTATAGAATCACAAATGCGGGAACAGAGAAAAGAGATCTGGCGATATGAAATTGAATGGCATCGCAAAATATCATTATCACTTGCTTGTCTTGTATTATTTTTAATTGGTGCTCCCTTAGGTTCCATCATCAGAAAGGGTGGACTTGGAAATTCACTACTTTTTGCCATCGCTTTTTTCATGATCTTCTATTTTTTAAGTAACACAGGAGAAAAATTTGCTAAAGAAGGTGCGTGGACGCCTTTCATGGGTTTGTGGTTATCTACATTTGTTTTAGTTCCTGTTGGAATTTTTCTAACTATTAAAGCAATGAATGACTCGAAATTGTTCAACAAAGAACCTTATTTAAGAATCTGGAGAAAAATCAAAAGAGGCAAATCTTCTGATAAGGGACAATAGAATTCTTAATTTCATGTAAAGGCTACCACCATATCATTTATGATTTTGGGAATAGAACATTATTTTCAGTAAAGTTTATTCATGCAAGAAGCGGTTCAACCTGACAAGAGAAGCAATTTGAAATTGCAGTTTTGGATAGCGGCTGCCTCTTCTATTTTACTGATTGCTAAATTCTTTGCATATTATCTTACTAATTCTGTTTCAATTTTAACAGACGCATTAGAGAGTATAGTAAATGTAACAGCTGCCTTAATTGGGCTATATAGTTTATATATTTCTTCATTACCACGCGATTCAAATCATCCCTATGGTCATGGAAAAGCAGAATTTATTTCTGCTGCCGTTGAAGGCACACTTGTACTTTCAGCAGGGTTATTAATAATATATAAATCAATAAACTCTATCTTTTCTCCTGAGCCATTAGAACAATTAAATATTGGAATTTACATCATAAGTATAACAGCCGTAATAAACTGGTTGCTTGGATTTTTGGCAGTGCGCCAGGGAACAAATAATAATTCTCTTGCTTTACTTGCCAGTGGTAAGCACTTGCAAACAGACAGTTACTCAACAGTTGCTATTGTAGCAGGGTTGTTTTTAATAAAATTTACCGGCTTTAATTGGATAGATCCGCTGATAGCTATTCTATTTGGTTTTTTTATCATTTATACAGCATACAAGATTATTCGTAAGTCGCTTGCCGGCATTATGGATGAAGCAGATATGGTACTGCTAAAAAAAATGGTTGAACTGCTCAACAAACACAGGCGTGAAAATTGGATAGACCTGCATAACCTTAGAGTAATAAAATATGGAAACGTATTACATGTTGATTGTCATTTAACCGTGCCCTGGTATTTGAATTTACACCAGGCACATGAAGAAATTGATTATTTAGCAAAAATGATAAGAGCAGAATTTGGTGAAACACTGGAATTATTTGTTCATTCAGATGGCTGTCTTTATCACCAGTGCCATATTTGCAATAAAACCAATTGCCCGGTAAGACAACATGATTTTAAAGGACAAATTGCATGGGCCACACATAATATTATAGAAAATAAAAAACATGGTTTAAAAGATCTGCAGGAGCAAATTAAATAATATGAAAACTACAACTATTTGGAAAACAGACATGAGTTTTGAAAGCTTTCAACAAAATTCAAAAATTGAAATTGATGGAAGATCTGGCTTTAGTCCAAAAGCTTTATTGTTAAGTGGATTAGCGGCTTGTGCCGGTATAGATGTTGTTGAAATACTTGAAAAAATGCGAGTGCCTTTTGCTGATTTTAAAATTGATGTTGAATCTGATCAAACAGAAGATCATCCCCGCGTTTTTAAAACAATTCATATAGACTTTATTATCAAAGCTGAAGAGGAAAACAGGGATAAAATAATAAAAGCAATTGAACTGTCGCTGGAAAAATATTGCGGTGTTGCTGCTATGCTAAGGAAAAATTCAAAAATAGAGTACAAATTGGTAATAGATTCTGCATCAATTTAACAAGGCTGTTTATGATTTATCAGTAACTTTCAAATGATAAATTAGTTTTCACGGCAATTCTCATTTTAAACTTTAAAAACCAAAACATATGTCATTACGCTTGGGTGATATAGCACCAAATTTTAAAGCAAAAACGACTGAAGGTGAAATAGATTTTTATGAATTTCTCGGAGATAACTGGGGAATTTTATTTTCTCATCCTGCCGATTATACTCCAGTATGTACAACCGAATTAGGGAGGACAGCATTATTAAAAGAAGAATTTGAAAAGCGCAAGGTAAAAGTATTGGCAGTTAGTGTAGATACCCTTGATAAACATTTTGGCTGGGTAAAAGATATCAATGAAACACAAAACTGTAATGTTGATTTCCCAATTATTGCTGATGATGAAAGGGAAGTTGCTGATTTGTATGGAATGATTCATCCCAATGCTTCTGAAACAGCTACTGTAAGATCATTATTTGTAATAGGACCTGATAAAAAAATAAAGTTGATGATCACTTACCCGGCATCAACAGGCAGAAATTTTCATGAAGTGCTTCGTGTGATTGATTCACTACAACTAACATCAAAATATAGCCTTGCCACACCGGCCGATTGGAAGAATGGTGAAGATGCAATTGTTGTTCCTGCCGTATCAACAGAAGATGCTATTAAGAAATTTCCAAAAGGTGTAAGAGTTATTAAGCCATATTTACGGTACACACCCGTTCCGGATGAAGAAAATAATTAAGAATATATAGTATCCCCTATGTCAGGGGATTTTTTATTTACTGCTTCTTAACTTTAGTCAGGTACAAAATTGTTGAACACTTTTTTATAATAATCTTCGTTTTTATAAAATTGGAACAGGCTTTGACTTATTCAATAGGGCTATAAATCATTTACATTTACTCCAGGAACTTTTTAAATGAAATCAAAAACAACATTTTGGCAACGTATAGGCTTTCACGATTGGTTTCTTAAAAAGGAAACAACTTTTACTCCAAAAGAAGTACAATCACTTACGCCCAATGATGTTTATAAATACATTATTGAAAAATTTAAAGAATCAATCGGGCAACTGTCTTTTGCTGATCGTATAGTTTTTTACCATGA
This sequence comes from Flavisolibacter sp., assembly GCA_013695175.1. Lineage (GTDB taxonomy): Bacteria > Bacteroidota > Bacteroidia > Chitinophagales > Chitinophagaceae > Flavisolibacter. The sequence continues at coordinate 3,331 of JACDAZ010000394.1, forward strand.
ATACATAATATCCTTTAACCCGCAGGATTACATGCAGTTTATGGATAACAAAAAAGGAATTTTCGGGTTAATTGTACAGGAATCTGTAAAACAATTTTATTCCCATTTAAAAGAGCTTCGTAAACAAGGTAAAACAGTTGAACCTTCAAGTTCAAAATGGGTATTTCGTTTTGTATCTCATCCGGATTATGCGCCCGGTGATAAAGGGTTTATAGGAAAACTATTACCAGGTAATTATCAAAAAGAGGAAAACCTGAGGGTAACTTTTATTCCAAGACAAACAGGTATTGCACAAACAGCCGATATAAGTTCTGAGATACTGAAAGGTTTTACATTTTACAGCGAAGGTTATTACGAAGTACCCTACCAGGAAGATCTTGTATATGATGAGTTGAAAGTAAGTAAGTCAATGAATGCTGTAATTGCCAGGTTTGAAGCCATACTGCCTGATAAGGCATATGCAGGTAAAAAAATAGAATACTTAATGAAGGATGAAGAAATTATTGTAACAGGAAAAGAAGATGAACGTGAGGCATCTAACATATTTAAAATTCCCTCAGAATGGGTCAACACACCACATTTAAGAATCAGGTATAACAAAGAACATGATAAATACTACATTACTTCTTTTGGAGAAAAGACAATTGTAAATGAAAGACAACTCAGACCAAGCGCATCAGAAAAACCCACCTGGTCTGAGCTTCCTATAAATTCAAGAATTGTTTTAAACGGAATTGTAGGTATTAATATTTTTAAATCTTAGTGAATAATGACTTCATATATTTCCCTGGCCTTGTTGTTGATATGTGTTGCCCTGCTGGCAGTTCATTTCTTCGATATAAAAAATACTCATAACCCTAATGGCTGAAAAATATTTTGGTATAACAGATAAAGGGGTTACAAGAAATAATAACGAGGACACTTTTATTGCTGAAGCGGTAATGAAAGATAAGTTCATATGCGCCTGTGTTATTGATGGAGTGGGGGGTTATGAAGGTGGAGAAATTGCAGCTGCTATTGCAAGAGAAACCATACTAAAATATTTTACAGTCCCTTCTGGCCAACTGTCATCTATGATGAGAGAAGCCATCATATCAGCTAATGAAAAAATTTACAATGAAAAATTAAGCAGCAGGCAATATGAAAATATGGCTTGTGTACTTACGCTGGCATTAATTGAAAAAGAAAAAAACAGGTTTTACTATGCTCATGTAGGCGATACCCGCTTGTATTTGTTACGTGATCATAGTTTAGTAAAGGTTACAAATGATCATTCATTTGTAGGGTATCTTGAAGATTCAGGAAGATTAAATGAATCAGAAGCCATGTCTCACCCTAAGCGCAACGAGATCAATAAAGCTCTTGGTTTTGATAAAACAATTCCTAATCCTGCAGAATATATTGAAACCGGTGAGTCGCCTTTTTTACCTGGAGATACTCTTTTATTATGTACAGATGGATTGACTGATATGATCAATAAAGCAGGTATTACAAACTTCTTAAGTCAAAGTAATCCTTTAGAAGAAAAAGCAAAACAACTTGTTGACGCAGCAAACAATGCTGGTGGAAAGGACAACATCACAGTGGTGCTGGTAGAAAATAATCATAAACGCATAAAGCAAAAAGCTACCAAACCTGTTACACTTATAAAAAAAAAGGATCAGCAAAAAGATGAGTACGAATTAAATAAAAGTTTTGAATCGAGGGCGCAGGCTACAACATCAAAAAAAACTACATCTAATAATGTAAATCTTTTACTACTGCTGCTTTTTTTAATTTCTACTTCCGGCTTTATATGGCTTTGGTTCAACAAGAAAGAGGAAGTAACAACACAACCTGTAGTCTTTGACCATCAATTATATCACGAAGAAAAGATACTCAGAGATTCGCTTAATAATTTAACGGGATACAATTTTTACATAACGCCAACTGTTTTTGGTGATACTATTTTTTTAAGCCAACCTTTGATAATTGATACAGATTCCCTTCATTTAAAAGGATCGGCAAATACGGTTTTCACTATTGATAGTTTATATAATTTAGGTGTTCCTGCTATACAAATTGCTCCTTCGGTAAAATTTATATTTTTCGACAGTATTCAATTTTATAATATGGATGTTGGTATACAATACGATAATACTGATGCTTTACATTTTAATCATGTAGGTTTTCAAAATGCATTTTTACAGGTAAAACAAACACCCGGTGGTAAATCATTTACAGGATCTGCATTGGAGATGCAGTTGTTAAAGAAAGATTCATTAGTAAAGATTACAAAGGAATAATATGGTCACAGTGAATCAGGTGAAAAGTAGAGTTATAGAACGGGTTTTTTTATTGCTTATCACTATTCTTTTATCATTTCTTTTTTATGAATTATTCCAGGTTTTAAAAAGAGATTTCGATGAAGTTCCTAAACGACTTGCTGAAGGAACAATGGTGAACTTAAATGATGGTGATGCTGCTGATCGACTTGCTTTATTACTGGAGAAGGGATTTTATTTTGATGATAAACGTGACATTGAAATCATCCGGAATTCTGTTGCACAAGGATTACTTCGTGAAGAAGGAGCTATTGATAATATTGGGGAACTGAATAAATCAAGATATAATGTTGATGCAGAACTGGCCTTTGCTCAAGGGGGTTCTTCCTTTAAAAGAAGAGCAACTCTTTCGCGTACATTAATTGGTTTTTCAAATGAAGATTCAATTCGTTATGAGAAGGAAAAAAAATCACCACCACCTGTTCCTTCTGCTAACAATTTATCACTGGGGAAATATGCAATCAATGGTTCTATCTATAACAGAGACGAAAATCCTGTTGGTGGTGTTCTGGTAAGATTAGAAATGATTCTTCCGGAGGATAGTGTTTATAGTGAGAATGTTTCTGAAGTTGAAAATTTTATTAGGGAGCGAAGTGAAACATCTGTAAAAATATATGCATTAGATTCTTTAAAGAACAGGCAATTGCAATCATTAGTAGCCTATGCAAGAACAGGCGCTGATGGTAAATATTCTTTTTCTGGTTTACCGGAAAATAAAGCTTTTGAAGTTCTACCCTTACAACCCGGATTTCAATTCGGTGCATCAAAAGGTGTGCAGGAGTTAACCCAAAATCAATCCTTAAATTTTTTACAAAGTCAGCATAGTTTAAAATTGTTTTCTACCCGTGATTTTAATAATCTAAAAAGAGAAAAATCACTTATTGTAAGAACACCCGAAGAAGCAACCAGGTGGTATTTGATGATTGCAGCAGGATTTTTTTTCGGATTTTTTCTTTTACATATTCTATTAAGTTTTCGATTTAGCCATGCAGATCAGTTAATACTTCCGGTGATAATGACACTGATTGGATTGTCACTGATTACTCTTTTAAGTTTACAGGATCCCTTAAGTGACAGGTTTTTGGCTCAAAGCACATTTTGGTACCTGATAATGGGTTTTGCCGGATTATTTATTGTATTATTTTTTAACCTGGCCCGTTTTACACCTGATTCAGGTTTGTACCGGATGTTTGTGTTTAAAGAAAGGAAATTTGCGCAGGGTTGGCAATGGGCAGGTTTGGCGTTGCTACTTTTAATCCTTACCATTTTATTAGGTACTGGTCCGGAAGGCAGTGGGGTAAAAGTGAACTTATTTGGGTTTCAGCCAAGTGAAGTAGTAAAATTTCTTATTGTTGTTTTTTTAGCCGGATTTTTTGCAGCTAATGAAAAGTTTATTTCTGAATATGTATCTGCACAAAAAAGATGGTCTTTTTTTTATACTGCATTAGGGGCTATAATAGTAGCCATTCTATTGTTTTTAATGTTAGGTGACCTTGGGCCAGCCATTGTTGTATGTTTTACTTTCATTATTCTATTTTCTTTTTCACGTGGTGATTTTTATTATTTGGCAGGTGTTGTAGTAGTGTATGTTGCTGCTAATTTAATTTTAAAAAATGCCTTGCTGGCAACTTTAATAACTGCAGTGATTTTATTTCTTCCCTTTATATTCAAAAAGAAAAATTTAAGTGAATCAGCCATTATGGCTTTGACGGTTATGGCCGGTTTTTTATTGCTAGACCAGGTTCCATTAATTGACAAAGCTTTTCCCGGTCCTGTTCAGCGCCTTGTTGATAGAAAAGCAATATGGCAAAATAGTTGGGACAATGAAGTGTTTGGTGGTGACCATGTAGCAAATGGCATATGGGCTATGGCCAGCGGAGGCATAAGTGGACAGGGCGTTGGTGAGGGATTTGCTAAAACAATTCCTGAAGCACATACAGATATGATACTTCCATCAATGGGTGAAGAATTTGGGTGGGCGGGAATTATTTCTGTATTTATTTTATTTCTCATTTACCTGCACCGTTCTATAATCATCGGCAGGCAAACAGGAAGACCATTCTTATTTTACTTATGTGCCGGTATTGGGATCAGTACGTTCGTTCAGTTTTTATTAATTGCCGGTGGATCTACAGGTGCATTGCCTCTCTCAGGGGTTTCACTTCCTTTTGTTAGTTATGGTGGTTCTTCTTTAATTGTAAATTTAATTGCAGCCGGTTTCTTAATATCAGCTTCTTTAGTCAGGGGAACGGCAGTACAAATGCAGTACGTAACCGCGCAGCAGGATAAAAATCTGTTACCTGCTTTATTAGCTGCCTGTGTTGGAATTTTGATTTTGTCTGTGAATGTATCGCGCTATTTGTTTAATAACGAGAAATGGGTGGTACAACCTGCTTTGGTGGCAGATAGAGGTGGTGCAAGAATGTTTAGCTATAATCCCCGTATTGCTATATTAATGAACAGGCTGCAGGCAGGTGCTTTGTTTGACAGGCAGGGACGATTATTAGCCACCAGTAAAAGAGAATTAATTTCTCATCATGCAGACACACTAATTAGGGCAGGTTTGCAACGCCATGACCTGGTTTCTTTATCAAGAAAAAGATTAAGCCGTTATTATCCATTTGCAGAACATATGTTTTTTTGGACCGGTGATGCAAACACAGGCATATTTACCGGTGCTACAAACGGTTATTTTGCGGAATATAAATTAGATGCAGAACTAAGAGGTTTTGCAACACCAATAATAAATTATAATGTCACTGCCACCCGTTATCGTGAAGATCGTTTTCTGCCACGTACATCAAGGGAAATGACAGTGCAGGGAAGGGATTATAGTGCCTTGTCTTATTTGCTTTTAGCAGGTATTAATAGTAAAGAAGTTGAAGAATTCAAACAAAGAAACCGTGATGTGCAGTTAACAATGGATGCAGGTTTACAAACGGGGTTACAAAAAAAGCTGGCTGTAAATGATTCCATGCAGGATAACAGGGTGTCCATTGTAGTAATGGAAGATTTCTCTGGTGATGTACTGG
>JACDAZ010000396.1 GCA_013695175.1 Flavisolibacter sp.
GTTTTATGTGAGGGGAGGAGGTCCTGACCAAAACCTTATCATGCTGGATGATGCGGTTGTTTACAATACAGGTCATCTATTTGGTTTCTTTTCCATCTTTAATTCAGATGCAATAAAAAACACTTCTCTTATCAAAGGTGGTATGCCGGCGCAATATGGCGGCAGGTTATCATCTGTATTGGATATAGCCATGAAGGATGGAAATATGAATGAATTTACCGGCGAAGGAGGTATTGGACTAATAGCATCAAGATTATCATTACAAGGACCTATTGTAAAAAATAAAGCTTCTTTTATGATCTCCGGTCGCAGGACTTATGTAGATGCTTTGGCTAAACCTTTTATAAATAAAGAAAGTGATTTTTATGGCTCCGGTTATTATTTCTACGACCTGAATGCTAAATTAAACTACAGATTCTCTGAGAAAGACAGGGTTTTTTTAAGTGGCTATTTCGGCAGGGATGTTTTTACTTTCAATAATGCAAAACGATCTTTTAAAGCAAATATTCCCTGGGGAAATTCAACGGCTACTTTAAGGTGGAATCACGTTTTTAATCCAAAATTGTTTGCAAATACAACACTTGTTTTTAATGATTACAAGTTTAAGTTTGGAGCAGAACAACAGAATTTCCAGATTTCACTTGCTTCCGGCATCAGGGATAATAATATGAAAATTGATTTTGATTTTTATCCTGCTTCAAAACATGTAATGAAGTTTGGCGCTCTGGTTACTTATCATAAATTCATTCCTAATGTTGTAACCGGTCAGCAGGATTCCGTTGTATTTTCTCCAAGTAACGAAGACACTAAATATGCTTTTGAAAAAGCTTTATACATACAGGACGATTGGGATGTTTCAGAAAAAATAAAATTAAATTTTGGTGTTCGCTGGAGTGGCTTTACCCAGGTTGGACCTTATAGGTTATATGAAAGAGATGCAGATCAAAATAAAATTGACAGCACCATTTATACAAGCTTTCAAAAAATAAAAAATTACCATGGCTTAGAACCCAGGGCTACAATAAGGTATGCAGTTGCTGAATCTACTTCTTTAAAAGCATCAATAACAAGGAACCTGCAATTCATTCACCTCGTAAGTAATGCCGGTACTACACTGCCTACAGATCTGTGGGTGCCCAGCACATACAGGGTAAAACCACAAACAAGCTGGTTATATGCTGCCGGCATATTTAAAAATTTTTTGGATAATGCATTGGAAACATCGGTTGAACTTTATTATAAAGACATGCAAAATCAAATAGAATACAGGGAAGGGTATACACCGGGTTTGACCGATCCTGAAAATGATTTTGTATTTGGAAAAGGGTGGAGCTACGGTTCTGAATTTTTTATAAATAAAACAAGAGGAACTTTTACCGGGTGGATCGGTTATACATTATCGTGGACATGGCGAAAATTTGATGCTTTGAACAGTGGAGAAAAATTTCCTGCTAAATACGACAGGCGACATGATGTGTCTGTTGCCGGAAGTTATGAGATTAATAAAAAATGGAGGTTGGGTGCCGTGTTTGTTTATGGAACCGGCAGTGCAACATCTTTACCTGAGAGATTTTATTTTATAAATGGAGTACTAACGCAGGAGTTTAGCCGGATCAATCAATACAGACTGCCGTCCTATCACAGGTTAGACCTTTCTGCTACTTATAATCCAATACCAAAAAAACAAAGGAAAATAAAAAGTCATTGGGTGTTCAGCATCTACAATGTGTACAGCAGGCTAAATCCTTATTTTATTTATTTTGATCAAACAGGTAATCCTTTTGATGCCACACTAAAAGTAGAAGCCAGGCAGGTTTCTCTTTTTCCAATCTTACCATCTGTAACATGGAACTTTAAGTTTTAAATAAAACCGGTTTATAAAATTTATTTTATCTTCTCGCATTAAATCATACTCAATGAGAAAAATTGCCATTCTGTTTCCTGTATTATTTTTAGCTGTTCTAACTTACTCACAAAATGATGCGCCTGATCTTAATGTTGTAAATAAAATAAGACAAGAGGGAATGCAGAATTCAAAAGTGATGGAAATTGCTTTTTACCTGACAGATGTTTCAGGACCACGGTTAACTGCATCACCGGGTTATTTAAATGCTGCTAACTGGGCTAAAAATAAATTAACAGCATTGGGTCTTTCAAATGCAGTGGTAGAACCATGGGGTGAGTTTGGAAAAGGATGGCAGCAGGAGCGATCTTATGTTGCCATGACAAAACCTTATTATCAGCCATTTATTGCTATTCCAAAAGCATGGACCAAAGGAACACCCGGTAATAGTACAATGAAGGGTGAAGTGATCTTAATTACAGCAAAAGATTCAGCAGGATTGAAGCAATATGAAGGAAAGCTGAATAATAAAATAGTAATGACATGGAATGCAGATACATTAAAGCCTTCTTTCAAGGCAGATGGAAGACGCTGGGAGGATACAACTTTAGAAAAAATGGCTGCAGCTGTTCCGCAGGAAAATATGGCAAGGGGAGGAAGAGGTAATCAGTCTCCGGAATGGATGGCAATGCAGGCTTTTAACCGAACATTGAATGCAATGATGCTAAAAGAAAAACCAGCTCTTATTTTAAGCATGAATGCAAGAGGAAATAACGGAACCTTGTTTGTTAGCAGCGGTGGACAATATCAAAAAGATGCGCCTGAAGCACCTGCAAGTGTGGTAATATCAAGCGATGAATATTTAAAACTGCAAAGATTAATTAATGCAGGAATTAAAGTAGAATTAGAGGCTGATGTAAAAACAAGATTTTTTACTGCTGATCTCAAGGGTTATAATGTAATTGCAGAAATACCGGGTACTGATCCTGTATTAAAAAATGAAGTTGTAATGCTGGGTGCCCATCTTGATTCCTGGCATGGATCAACCGGTGCTACTGATAATGCATCAGGATGTGCCGTAATGATGGAGGCTGTTCGCATTTTACAAGCTTTAAATATAAAACCACGTCGCACTATCCGAATTGCTCTTTGGGGTGGTGAGGAACAGGGCTTACATGGTTCACGCAATTATGTAAAAAACCATATTGGCGACCCGGCAACAATGGAATTAAAACCGGCTCACGAAAAGATTTCTGCTTATTATAATTTAGATAATGGTACCGGCAGGATAAGAGGCGTTTATTTGCAGAGCAATTCCGGTGTTTCTCCTATATTTTCAAAATGGCTGGAACCTTTTAAAGATTTGGATGCAACAACAGTAACAATCTCCAACACCGGTGGTACTGATCATTTGTCTTTTGATGCTGTTGGCATTCCCGGTTTTCAGTTTATACAAGATCCAATAGAATACAGCACAAGAACTCACCATACAAATATGGATAGTTATGATCACCTGATTCCGGAAGATTTAAAACAAGCTTCTGTTATAGTTGCATCATTTGTTTACAATACGGCTATGCGTGATGAAAAACTGCCACGTAAAGAATTACCAAAACCAAGAAATTAATTTAAGGTTTCGGTTTCTTAATAAAAGGATCGTATATAAACCGAACCTTGGCGCTTTTTTCTTCTGTTGAAGTAAGGTATAACCGATAACGTTTATCACCGGCAGTAACAATAAGTAAAGCTGTATTGGGAGGTATAGAACCAAGGTTTTCAGCTACCATTTCTACTTCCTGAAAAGTGTTTTCCAGGTCTATTTTTACATAAACTGTAATGGGTTTCGTATCGAGCCGCTGGTTGGAAAGAACCAATTTATTATTTACAAATACTGATATACTGTCACCATCAATTTCGCCGTTATCATAAAAATCCAATCGCAACATACCGGTATCCACTTCTACTTCCTGAATTTCCTTAAATGCTGATTCTTTTACTCTTGTTAAAACCAATTGTCCCGGCTGGCAATCATAAGCAGTATTCATAACCTTACCATTCCAGCTTCCATTTAATATTTCTTTTTCACCATTGCGGCTGTACCACAACTCATAAAATTTAATGCAAGGTGTACAATCAGCCGGTATCCTGAAAGTTTGTACAGGACCTTCCTGCAATGAAAGCTTCCTGGAATGGGTGTTATAGGTGCCTTTATACCTTTTTTTTACATAATTGCTGATGTTTGAATAATGATAAGTAGCTCCTTCCACATCATCACCTGAAAGATTTATTTGTAATTCGATGTAGTAAACAGAAAAACAACCACCTGCCTGCTGAGTCAAGGTTCCTTTCCAGATACCATTTAAATCCTGGGCACCAGCATTTGTACCTTGCAGCAACCAAATAAACAGTATAAGCAGCAGTTTTTTCACAAAGGAAAAATAACAGGAATTGATATAATAAATTGAAAATTTATATGAATGGTTATTCTACTTTGGCTTTTGATAGCGAAAGCGGATCATAGCGTTTTTTTGCTCTGTTGTTGTTATGCGAACTTCATATCTTTTATCTCCATCATAAATAAGCATCAATGATGTGTTAGGTGGAATCCTTCCCATATTTTCTGCAACCATTACTATTACGTGCTCACTATATTCTTCATTCATCTTTATTGTAAAGGTTATTGGTGATGCAGATAAGCGTTGATTTGCTAACAGAAGTTTATTATCCATATAAACCGAGATAGTGTCATCATCTATTTCTCCATTATCATAAACTTTTATGATGATCTCCTCATTATTTACAGTTAATGTTCGCACCAGCTCATTATGCCTGGACCTTGTAACAGCCGGTATTTGTATTAGATTAGGTTTTATCGTCGTTTTCACTTCTTCTTTTGAGGGCAGTTTTTGCACTTGTTCATTTGAAGGCTTTTGTACCTGTGGTGTTGTCGTTTTTGCTACCGGTGGTTTTTGAACTGGTTTGTTTTGCACCGGTGGTTTAGTGACGGTACTGTTAGTTGCCGGTTTATTTGTACTTGTTGTGGGTGATTTCTGAACAGGCTTTGTACGGGCAATTGGTTTTTCACGTAAAAAAGGTTCTACATAAAAATCAGAAGTAGTTACTTTTTTTAAATAAACTTTTCCGCCTCCACAATTACCACCGGTTTCTATTTCAAGTAAAGGATAAGATTTTTCGTATGAACTTGTATAAGTTCCTTCCAGTAATTCTACATTTCCTGATTTTGTGTATTTGAGCCTGCACTTCATGATGCAGGCAACAGAACCACCAGCCATTCTTAATTCTATTGTTCTGATTTCCTGAACCAATGCAGTTTTTGATGCCCTGCTATAACTACCGGTTAAAGTTGCTTTACCATAAAACCTGGAATCTAAATACGAATATGAAACACCCGATACGGAATTGTTGTTGTTTTGCTCAATCTGTAGTTCAAATTTATATTGATCCGGACTTGGGCCTTCTGTAACAAAATGACCGCGCCAGATACCTGTTACATTCTGAGCTGATGCAGTAAAGGAAAAACACAATAAAAGAGTAAGGAGTTTTACAACAAGCAACTTCATTGAACGTGAAATTAATTATTAACTATGCTCAGGTATCTCTTACTGTGGCAAAGAGTTGTTAATTTTGCGGCTCTTTATGAGCGAATATATTAATATAACACTGCCTGATGGTGCAGTACGACAATTTGCAAAAGGTATATCAGCACTGGATATTGCTAAATCAATTTCAGAGGGATTGGCAAGAAAAATTTTAGCTGCAGATGTAGAAGGAAATATTACAGATGCTACACGACCTATTGAACACGATGCACATCTTAAATTATTAACCTGGGATGATACAGGAGGTAAAAATACATTCTGGCATTCCTCTGCACACCTCATGGCAGAAGCTATTGAAACTATGTTTCCGGGAGTAAAATTTTGGGTAGGACCGCCGGTTGATAATGGTTTTTATTACGATGTTGATTTGGGTGATCAATCCATAACAGAAGAAGACCTTCGCAAGCTGGAAGTAAAAATGGCTGAGCTGGCAAAACAAAATAATACCTACACCAGGAAAGCAGTTCCAAAAGCAGAAGCCATTCAATATTTTTCTGAAAAAGGCGATGAGTACAAACTTGATCTTTTGCAGGGTTTGGAGGATGGAGAAATTACATTTTATACGCAGGGAAAATTTACAGATCTCTGTCGCGGTCCACATATACCACATACAGGTTTTATAAAAGCCATTAAGCTTACAAATATTGCAGGTGCATATTGGAAAGGTGATGAAAAAAACAAACAACTTACACGTATATACGGAGTTACTTTCCCCACACAAAAGCAGTTGGATGAATACCTGCACATGCTTGAGGAAGCAAAAAAACGAGATCACAGGAAGCTGGGTAAAGAACTTAGCATTTTTACTTTGGATGATGATGTTGGTCAGGGTTTGATTCTGTGGTTACCAAATGGAACTGTGGTAATTGAAGAATTGGAAAAGCTGGCTAAAGAAACAGAAAATGAAGCAGGCTATAAAAGAGTAGTAACGCCGCATATTGCCAAAGAAAGCATGTACATCACCAGCGGACATTTGCCATATTATAAGGATAGTATGTATCCACCTATGGAAATGGATGGAGAGAAGTACTACCTCAGATCAATGAACTGTCCGCACCACCATAAAATTTTT
>JACDAZ010000424.1 GCA_013695175.1 Flavisolibacter sp.
TAAAATATTCATTTATAGCAGTTCTTATTATGCCGCGAAGATCGTTGAAGAAAAGCAAACAAGATTAGCATTATATTTATTAGTTTATTAGTCATTATCTTTTCTATAGTATTTTAAACCAATAACATATTATGAATATTACAGTTGAGCAATCGGCCACTAAAATGCCTCACCCACCATCTTTATTCATTTTGTTTTTTACAGAAATGTGGGAGCGTTTCAGTTATTATGGAATGCGTGCTATCCTTGTTCTTTTCCTTACATCATCATTAATCAACGGAGGTTGGGGATGGGAAAGAAAAGAAGCATTAGTTACATATGCCTGGTATACCGGCCTGGTTTATATAACTCCAATATTTGGTGGTTTGTTGGCAGATAAATTATTAGGGTACAGGAAAGCTGTTATTATCGGTGCTTTATTAATGACTTTGGGACATGCAAGCCTTGCACTGGAAACACCTTCTTTCTTTTATATAGGATTAGGATTATTGATTTTGGGTAATGGTTTATTTAAACCTAACATTTCATCTATGGTAGGCCAGTTGTACACTGGTGATGATCCAAAAAGAAAGGATGCTGCTTATACTATATTTTATATGGGTATCAATGCAGGGGCTTTTTTAGGTATTTTATTATGTGGATATATAGGTGAAAAAGTTTCCTGGAGCTATGGCTTTGGTTTAGCTGGAATATTTATGTTATTTGGTTTATTGCAATTTTCATTTGCACAAAAAATTTTTGGTAAAATTGGTATTACTCCAAAACAAAGAGATCAGATAGATGCTGATGCTGTCAATTACGCTGAAAATCCTGCTTTTCAAAAACCAATGGAAGACGAAGTGGTTAAACAACCTGCTCATATAACTCGTGACAGGTTGGTAGTAATTGGGGTGTTTTCATTTTTTACAATTTTTTTCTGGTGGGCATTTGAACAAGCCGGTGGTTCAATGACCATTTTTGCAGCTGATTATACCAGCCGCTTATTAGAAGGGGGAAGTGCAACAGCTTTTAAAGTTGTTAATACTTTATTGACAGTGGTGCCTATGATCATCCTGACTATTGTATTGGCAAATCTTTTTAAAAAAACTTTCAGTAAATACAGCTTGTCAAATATGTTCTTGGGAACTAGTTTTTTAATTGTTTGGGGTTTAGTTATATGGATGCTTTTAAGAGAATATAAAGCTGAAGCAACTGAAGTGCCTGCTTCATGGTTTGGAATATTAAATTCATTTTTTATTATTGCTTTTGCTCCATTATTCTCTAAAATATGGGAAAGTAATCTCAATCCTTCCGGACCTGTAAAATTTGCTATTGGATTAATCCTTCTTGGTCTTGGTTTTGGAATTCTTGCTTATGGCGGAATAAATATTCCACAAGGAGCCAGAACTGCATCAGTTAGTATGATATGGTTAATTCTTGCTTACTTATTTCATACTTTAGGTGAACTATGTGTTTCACCGGTTGGTCTTAGCTATGTAAGTAAACTTGCACCTGTAAAATTGGTAGGACTTATGTTTGGAGTTTGGTTTTGTGCAAATTTTATTGCTAATTTCCTGGCAGGTATAACTGGAAGTTTTATCGATGACATAACAAATAAATATTCCATATCTACCTTCTTCCTCATCTTTACTTTTGTACCTATTCTTGCCGGCTTTATAATGCTGGCATTAAATAGAACATTGGTTAAGAAAATGCATGGCATCAGGTAAATAAATGAAGAAATACTTCAACTTCACGTAAAGAAAAAGGGGCTGTCTTGATTTGAGACAGCCCCTTTCTTATGTTTTAAGGTTGGTAATAGATACCTGCACCCGGTCCAATGGGCAAACCGGTATAATACCATATTATGAAGAATATAATCCAACCAATAAGAAATGCTATACTGTAAGGAAGCATTAACGAAACCATAGTTCCAATTCCTGCATTCTTATCATACCGTTGTATAAAAGCTACAATCAATGCAAAGTATGACATCATAGGAGATATAATATTTGTAACACTGTCACCAATACGATAAGCTAATTGTGTAAACTCCGGTGAATAACCAATAAGCATAAACATAGGAATGAAAACGGGGGCCATGATAGCCCATTTTGCAGAGGCACTTCCCATGATCATATTAATAGCAGCAGTTAGAAAAATAAATAAGATCATCAGCGGAATGGTTCCCAGGTTTGCTGCCTGTAAAGCATTGGCGCCATTAATAGCTACTACCAAGCCAAGGTTTGTCCAGTTGAAATAAGCTACAAATTGCGCTGCAAAAAATACAAGTACAATATAAGAACCCAATGTTTGCATGGATTTAGACATTCCTTTCACCACATCCCTGTCTGATTTAATTGTTCCGGCACCAATACCATAGGCAATACCCGCCAGGGCTGCAGCTAAAAATATAATAGCTACAATGCCCGCCATAAAAGGGGAATGAAGAATTTCACCTGTCTCACGGTCACGAAGAAAACCATTTGCAGGAATTAATCCCCATAGGATGATGCCGGTAATTAACAGGATCATTGCAACAGCATATTTCAATCCTTTTCTTTCAGCAGGCGTTAATCTTCTGATTTCTTCTGCTTTTTCTTCACCTGTATAGGCACCTAATCTTGGTTCAACAAAACGTTCTGTGATCCATGTACCAAGAAAGGTTACAAGAAAAGTAGATGCTGCCATGAAGTAATAATTACATGCAGGATTAACTAAGTATGCAGGATTAATAATATTGGCTGCTTCCTGTGATAAACCTGATAATAAGGGGTCTACAGTACCTAATAAAAGATTTGCTGAATATCCGCCACTCACACCCGCAAATGCAGCAGCCAGACCTGCTATTGGATGTCGGCCATAAGCCAGAAACACTACGGCTGCCAGTGGTACCAATAACACATAACCCACTTCACTTGCCGTATTTGATATGACTCCTGCAAATACAATAACTACTGTTATCAATCTTCGCGGTGCAATCAAAACAAGTTTTCTCATTACAGTTCCAATCAGTCCTGATCCTTCAGCTATACCAATTCCAAGCAAGGCAACCAATACAGTTCCTAACGGAGCAAACCCCGTAAAATTTCGGACCATGCTGGTTAATATAAAATCCAAACCTTCTCTTGACATCAGGTTTTTTACTGCAACCGTTTCGCCTGTGCCCGGGTGTGTTACACTTACTCCTCCGAGGTATACAAACAGAGAAACCAGCATCACTATAAAAGCTAGTAGAAGAAATAAGGTTGCCGGATCCGGAAGTGCGTTTCCTATTTTTTCAATAAAACGTAAGGAGCGGTCAGTAAAGGAAATTTTTCGTTTTGGTGATGCAGGTAGTTCACTCATAGCAAAAATTAAGCAATGAAAATAAAGAACTATTGCAATTGTTGATGATTATGAATGGATAACAATAAATGAATTTGAAAATGTACTTTCACAATATACTTTCGGCAACCACTGTTTATGAAGGAGTTTAATGCATCAACCGCTCAAGTTGAAAATATTGAAGGAAGACATCCCCGTCAATTGTACATGCTTTTTTTTGCTGAAATGTGGGAACGGTTTTCATTCTATGGAATGAAGGCCTTATTAATTGCATACATGGTTTCAGAGTTACGTTTTGATGAGCCGAAAGCCTATGCTATACTGGGTTCTTATGCTGCCCTTGTGTATACTATGCCCATGTTTGGGGGCATGATGGCAGATCGTTTTCTGGGATACCAGAGAGCAGTGATATTTGGCGGAATACTTATGTCCTTAGGACATTTTGTATTAGCCATTCCGCAGGATTGGAGTTTTTTCTATGGAATGGCTTTTATTATTTGTGGTAACGGTTTCTTTAAACCTAATATATCCAGTCTGGTTGGTACTTTATATAAACCCAATGATCCACGGCGTGACAGTGGGTTTTCAATTTTTTACATGGGCATCAATATTGGCGCTGCACTAGGTGGGTTGTTGTGTGGCTATGTAGGTGAAAAAATCAACTGGCATTATGGTTTTGGACTGGCAGGTGTTTTTATGGTACTCGGTCTGTTGGTATTTATATTAGGTAAAAAATCTTTACAGCAAAAAGGGTTACCACCCAATGAAGCTGAATTAAAAAAACCGGTTTTTGGCTTTATAAAAAAAGAAATTCTTATTTATGGAGCTACTTTATTATTGATCCCGGTAATAGTAATGCTTTTCCATGGTTACGAGGTCATGGATTACCTGATGTTTGGCTTAGGTGCCCTTGCATTAGTATATATTATTTATACTGCTTTTACTATGGAGGCTGTTGCAAAAACAAAATTATTTGCAGCATTGATATTGATCATTTTTTCAGCTTTATTTTGGGCTTTCTATGAGCAAAATGCAGGTTCACTTAATTTGTTTGCCATGCGTAATGTTGATATGAATGTGATGGGAATGGATCTGCCTGCATTAGCGGTAAATAATTTTTTACCTCCCGCCTGGGTTATTTTATTAAGTTTTGTTTTTGCCTGGTTGTGGCCTGCATTAAATAGAAAAGGACTGGAACCATCAACACCCATGAAGTTTTCATTTTCGTTTGTTTTATTAGGTGTTGGTTTTTATGTTTTTTATTTTGCCTGCCAGTCAAATATTGAAACAGGGCTGATTCCATTGTGGACTTTTGTAGCAGGATATTTCTTCATCATTTGCGGAGAGCTTTGCATTTCACCAATTGGTTTGTCTATGATTACAAAACTATCACCTGCTAAAATGGTTTCTCTTATGATGGGCATTTGGTTTTTTGCAAGTGCAATTGGTGAATTTTTAGCTCAAAAAATAGGGGCACTAATGAGTGTACCTGAAGATGTGCAACAAAATGCCATTGCATCCATGCCTTATTATGCAGATATACTTCAAAAAATTGCAATTGGTTCTATATTAATAGGCATCGGCTTATTTATTCTGGTACCTGTTTTACGCAGGTGGATGAAAGATGTCAGGTAATAAAAAAGCTGAGTAATTTTGTATAGTGACAATAAGAGCTTTTAAATATGTTTCTCCATTTTTAATTTATGCGGGTGCATTGCATTCTTTTTTTTCAACAGGTTGGGTTGTATTTATTCCCATAATATATGCATGGATTCTTGTACCGCTTGCTGAACTTTTTGCAGCACCCGATGAAGGAAATTTATCTGCTGCCGAGGAAGAAATGGTGCGGAAAGATAAAATATACGATATACTGCTTTACCTGGTTGTACCATTTCAATATGCAGCGCTGGCAGCTTTTTTATTTACTATATATACCATGCAGCATTCATTGGTAGATATAGTTGGTAAAACTATGGTGATGGGTTTTTTATGCGGCACATTAGGTATTAATGTAGGCCATGAGTTGGGGCATCGTAAAAATAAATTTGAACTATTTCTTTCAAAGCTTTTATTACTTACTTCTCTTTACTTGCATTTTTTCATTGAGCATAACAAGGGGCATCATAAAAATGTAGCTACACCACATGATCCCAGTAGTGCCAGAATGGGTGAATCTGTTTATGCATTTTATTTCAGATCTATTTTTTATAGTTATGCCAGTGCCTGGAGAATTGCTAACAGAGATGTAATTAGAAAAGGTAAAAAATTATTATCCATTCATAATGAAATGGTTCAATATACTTTGATACAACTTTCTTTTTTACTGGGAATTTATTTGCTTTTTGGCTGGATCCCTCTGTTGCTATTTGTATTTGCTGCATGTAATGGAATATTGTTACTGGAAACTGTAAATTACATTGAACACTATGGTTTGCAGCGAAAGCAAATAGAGGATGGGAAATATGAACGTGCACTACCTGAACATAGCTGGAACTCTAATCATGTAATAGGAAGGGTTATGTTATTTGAACTAAGCAGGCATAGTGATCATCACTATCTTGCCAGCAGAAAATACCAGGTATTACGCCACCATGAAAATTCACCACAAATGCCAACGGGATATCCCGGGATGATGTTACTTTCTTTATTGC
The DNA here is from genome assembly GCA_013695175.1 of Flavisolibacter sp. Lineage (GTDB taxonomy): Bacteria > Bacteroidota > Bacteroidia > Chitinophagales > Chitinophagaceae > Flavisolibacter. Next base: position 5,958 of record JACDAZ010000424.1, read on the forward strand.
CGCCTGTTTGGTTTAAAATTATGAATAAAAGAATAAAACAGCTTCAATAATTATTTAGGTATCACAAATCTAAATCCTAAAGAAAGAGGAACACCTGTACCCACATTAGTCATAAAAGAAAAACCATCTGTTTTTGTTTCTGATGTTGGTGCACTTCCCATGGTGGTAGTTTTTGCCGAACTATAATTTAAATTAAGAAGGTTAAGTAATGTTGCCTCTAAATGAAATCTTTTACTAACAGCATAAGTTATTCCAGGGTATAAGTTTAAATTAACAGAGTTATTTTTAAAAATCTGTATAAAATC
>JACDAZ010000426.1 GCA_013695175.1 Flavisolibacter sp.
TGATTATGCCGGTTGGTCCATACGATATAGCGCTTGCGAAAGAGGAATTGTTGCAAATGGCAGAGGATGAAAATGAGATCAGGCAAAGCAAGGAAATTGTTTATGAAAAGAAACGGTCTTTTTATAAGATGCAAAAAGAAATGTCGGATGACCTTACAGAAAAATTAACTGCAATCCAAAAAAAGCATATTGATGAGGAACTGGAAAAATGGGAGCGTGGTGAGTGGAATGCAAAAGACCATAAGACCAGTATGGATGAAGTGATGAAGAAAATAAAAAAGCAGTACAAGGTGGAGGAAGATGATTTGCTGTGAGCGGCGGTCACTGCTATTATTAGCATACGGGAAGCAGCTATTTAAATTGCTAAAAATCTTCTATAAAAATTAAAGCATTCATACTTTTTAATACAACGTTACGTTCAAGTTGCATTATTAAGGCTTCCTGAATGGTAACTATTCTATGAAATTTATTTTTTCAGCTTTCCTTCTGTTAGTCAGTTCTATATTATTTGCACAACCTGCTATTGATCTAAACCCGTTTAATAATAAAAGTAAGCGTAAACTATATCAAAGGAACCATGGTGCCATCATTGGCATACAAAGAGGGAGTGCCACTTCGTTTGAAATGGGATATGAAGCACACTGGCGAAAATTAAGTTTATTGAAGCCACATATTTTAGGAGCTACTGCCAACATGGAATATAACATTGCCAATAATGTAATGGGCTATAAAGCTGGTATGTGGATGAAGAGAGGCAGGGTCAATCTTACCTATGGTGGCAATCTGGTTTACTTTAATGATTTTAAGGGGTTACATAAATATGGATTAGGGCCTTCTGTTGGTTTCAGGTTCGCAGGGTTTCATTTTATTAATGGACTTAATTTACTTGCCGGTGATAAAGAATTAAAAGCAAATACACTATATGCCAGCTTAAGATATTATTTCCCTGTGGAAAATAAGTTTACCTGGGACCGCAAGACAAGGAAAAAGAAAGAGCAAAGAAAGAAGGATAGAAAAAAGAAAAAAAAAGAAAATAAAAAAGAAAATAAAAAAGGAATTCGAAGTATATTTTATAATGATAAATGAGATGTTTCAAATTATTAGTAACTTTTTAATTGAATTTCAATTCATCATAGCGGATCTCCTATCTTCTTATAAACCACTCTGCCACAAATGCATACACTCCTCAGTGGGACTACTATAACTGGAATTTTTGAACTTTCCAATTATTATGTTGCTTACAGGTGAGCAAAAGATCTTCTAACAATTGCTGCCTATAATTATTTCTTTAAAGGTTTACAAAAACGAAAGGCAAAAAGGAACAGTCGTGGTAGCAGTAAAAAACTATGGAATACAAATGCGATGGAAGGAGTATAATTATCCCTAAGCTTCTGCAAGTCTATAAAAGCGGGGGTCTGCATTTGGGAATGAAAAAAATGAATTTCTTTCTCTAAAGCTGCAGATTGGGAATGACAATAAAAGTAACTGCAGTGCAAAGCTCTTTTCAAGGTGCCCATTGCATATTTTGTGGCATCCGGCAAAAAGGGATATAAAAGCAGCGTGAGCAGTTGGAAAGAAAAGAAACCAAAAAAGGCTTTCACCAGGTCTGTTGACAGAATGGGAGGGATGGCTATACCCGGTAACAGATCTTTTCCCGTTCCGGTAACTGCCGAACTTACTATGTTAGCAAAAACAATACGATCAATAAATAAAGCTTCCGCTCTATTCAGGTTAAAGATAGCTGATAAGTTGCCTGTTAGAAGCTCCTTTTCCGTACAAACGAAGCAGGATAAATCATTCCCACCTTTCTTTTCAATAAAAGATGCGACAGCTCCTTTTACACTGCTGGAATTTTTTTTCAAGCCATATGCTATTTCCAGCAGCAATTCTTCTTCTTGTATTTCTTTTTTTTGCTGGCGAGAAGTGTTCTCTGCAACAATAACCAGGAGATCGATGTCCGAAACACCTGATTTATATCCCCCGGTTGCGGCACTGCCAAAAACGAGGATGCTTACCAGCGCCTGTCTTTCTGAAATCTTCTGCACCACCAGATCAATATAGTGTTGAACCACCGGTATCAGAATGGTGTCAGGGTTTAATTTAAACTTTTCCATTTAAAGCATTAGGAGGTGAGAGCATTGAAAGCTACCCTTATTTTACTGCCAATAAGAATTAAAGTTTTCTAAGTTAATCAATGTTGAAATGGGGGGTTGCAATATTCTAATGTAACATTTTCGTACACCTGGTGTACAAATTCAGTCATATAGTCCAAAAAAAATAAGTAATAATTTATCATCAATGGATGGCTATTGAATATTGGAAAATTTATCTGATAATTTATTTAATCACTAAACAATGTTTTAAATAGTTTTTCTTAAACCTTTCATCCATGTTTTATTGAAAAAGTTGCTTTGATTATTTCCTGAAATGATAATTTATTAGCTGTTTCAGGTATAGCTTTTCATGCTTCAGCCGAAAGATTTCGTACTTCAGAAAGAACACTTTTATATGTTGCGTAAATTGTAATTCTTTGCATTTGCCTTTGCTGTATATTGGCTTTACACTTATATGTTTTCATAACTACCTTTTCTTTTTAATAATTAAAATAATTTTTATGAAAACAATCTTGTCCATCATGATATTAGTTGCTTCATTACAAGTATCTGCAAAAGATCCTAAATCAGATATAGTGAGCCAGTTTAAAGAAACATATAAGAATGCAACTATCACCAGTACACACAATAAAGGCTTTCACATATGGATCTATGCAATGGAAGGCAATGTAAAAACAGTATTAAAATATAACAGGAGGGGGCAGGTAGTGGAAAGCTTCAGGTATTTTAAACATGAATTTTTAACACCCATGCAGGCTTTAAAATTAAAAAATGATTATTCAAACATGAAGCTTCATAGTGTTACAGAATGGATGAATGGAAAATCAATTATTTATAGAATTGTTTTAGTTGATGATGAAAAATGGATTCATATAGACTCAGATAACAATGCTAATTTTAAAGTGGTTCATAATTTTAAAAATGTTGGAATAAAGTAAACATATAAAGAAGGTTATTAAATTAAAAAGCTACCAATTTGGTAGTTTTTTTTATTATGTTGTAGAAAAAAAATTAAAATAAGATAAAGGTATTAATCAAATTCATTTACCTGTCATAATAAACTATAAAAATTTATTTACCATCACGATGCGTTTTTACGAATTCAGCTTTTAGAAGAATTGCCAGGTGCTGAGACGCCACTGATTGTTTAACCCGCAGCGACACATAAAGATCAGTAACGGACATAGCTTTGTTTTTATGCACCAGTTGCAGTATTTTTTGCCTAAGCGGATGATTAATAGCGCGGAATATACGAGCAGATAATTTAAAATTATCTATGTAAAATTACTCTGGCATACAACTAAAAATATATTAAGTTTAAAAAAAACTTCTTCCATTAGTTATTGAGATAACACAAATAAAACTCAACCATTGAAATTGTTTGATAAAACATGATAAAACATGACTATATAATTTTAAAATTTATACGCCAGCTACTTTTTTTCATCATAGTTTCAGTGGAATACCATTACTTTCACCAGCGAGTTTAACGAGTGCAGATACACCATTTTTTGGTATAAAGC
>JACDAZ010000429.1 GCA_013695175.1 Flavisolibacter sp.
GTTTTATCTGGTAGTATTTCATTGCCATTTAAGTCTGGTTTTCAAATTTTACTATCAACTTAAATCAAAAAACAGCTATAAAGGGTTACATTTTATTGATAATACAAATTTTTATCCTTTTAAAAAATGAAATCAATCTTTTTTTGATTCTTTATAAATAGATAAATATGGTTAATAATTAAGGCTACAAAAAGTCAAAAAAGCATAAAATCAAATTTTTAAACCTTTCATTCCCGATTAAAACAGCCTGGGATTTATAATTCTTCCCTTAACTATTCCTAATTAAATCGCTGTTATTCACCTAAAACTGGCACAATAATAGCTTTTCCCTCATAATATTTTTTTTGTTCTGAGCTAACCTATGCAGGAACAAGAGGCGATGCTTGCATCGCCTTATTTTTTTTCCTATATAAATATTTACCTTAATGGATGCAAGCGCCTCAAATGCATTTTTGGAAGAAAATTCCTGTGTTCAGGTACATTCTTCCTTTTAGTACAGGTATTTTACTTCAATGGTACCTTCAATTTCCTAATTCATATTCCATAGTATTTTTTATTTTTTCACTTGCTGCAATCCTTTTATATAACCTGTTCTCCATAAAAAGTAAATTCAGATTTGCCCAGCTAAATGGTTTTCTGATTCACCTGTTGCTGGTTTCTTTAGGTGCTTTGCTGGTTTGGCAAAAAGATATCAGGAATAGTAAAGAATGGTATGGGAAACATGCCAATAATAAAGCAGCTTTTATTGCTATTCTTCAGGAGCCTCCTGTACTAAAACCTAATTCTTATAAAGCTCTTGCCTCTGTAAAATTTTTAATTTACAAGGATTCCATTTCCCATGTCCATGGAAATCTTATTATCTATTTTAAAAAAGAGCAAATAGATAATCAATTATCCTCAGGAACGGAGATAATGATTTTTAAAAAATTAGAACCAATTAAGAATGCTGCTAACCCCGGAGGATTTGATTATGAAAGGTTTTCCCTGTTTAAAAATATTACACACCAGGTTTTCCTCAATACTTCTGATTTTCGGATCATTAAAACAAATAGTCATGACTATTTTAAAGAAAAGATTGTAACACTCCGGCACTTTATTATAAAAAACCTACGTAAATATATTCACGGTGAAAAAGAAAGAGGTTTGGCTGAAGCCTTATTGGTGGGCTATAAAGACGACCTGGACAAAAACCTGGTACAGGCTTATTCTAATACAGGAGTTGTACACTTAATAGCAATATCGGGTCTGCACGTAGGTCTTATTTACTCAATATTACTCTTCCTGACAAAAAAATTGAAGCGAAGCAAACTAAACCTGCTTCGTATAATAATCATATTGTGCAGCCTGTGGATTTTTGCATTTTTGGCTGGTGCCCAACCATCTGTTTTACGTTCTGCACTTATGTTTTCTTTATTAGCCTCAGCACAAGTACTTGGTAAAAGATCATATGCCTTCAACTCTCTTGCCTTTTCTGCATTCATTCTTTTGTGCCTGAACCCTTTTTTATTGTGGGATGTGGGTTTTCAGTTGTCTTATGCTGCCGTATTCAGCATAATGCTTTTCTTTCGACCCATTTATAATTTGCTCCCCACTCAAAATAAAATTCTTAATTATTTATGGGCTATAATTGCTGTAACCCTTGCTGCACAAATTCTCACCTCACCCATCAGCATGTATCATTTTCATCAATTTCCATTATTATTTCTTCCAACCAATTTTATTGCTGTGCCACTGGTTTCTGTTATTTTAATTGGTGAGGTAATATTAACTGCAATATTTTTTATTGAACCACTTGCAAATCTCTTAGGTCTTCTTCTTTCCAAATTAATTTATGCACTTAATACCCATATAGAAAGAATGAATGATGTATTCTTTGCAGTGTGGGATGGCATTCAATTATCAGTTATACAATCTGTTTTATTGCTTGTTTTTGCAGCGGGCTCAGGCTTTTGGCTGATTGAAAGAAAGAAACGATTACTGTTCTTAAGTATGGGTTCTTTAATGGCATTCTTTATTTTACGAACAGCTTCCTTTTATACAGCAATTCAACAACAAAAATTAATAGTGTATAATGTGCCAAAGTACCAGGCAATTGACATTATTGAGGGAAGGCATTTAGTTTTTGCGGGTGATGATGTTTTAATTGATGATAATTTTTTAAGAAACTTTCATATAAAACCATCCCGTATCCTTCACAGAGTTTCTAAACCGCCGCTTCATATCAGAGAAAAATCTTTTAATGTAAAAGGTAAAAACATAGTTATTGCAGATACAAGTCTTTGGTTAGAGAAAAATTCAGAAAAGAAAAATGTTGATCTGCTTGTTTTATCTAAGAATCCAAAAGTTTATATTAATAACCTTCACCAGGTCTTTAATATAAAGCAAATAGTAGCAGATGCCTCTACACCGGCATGGAAAGTAAAGCTTTGGAAGAAAGATTCCGATTCTCTTCAAATTCCCTTTCATGATGTTTCAGAAAAAGGTGCTTTTGTCATGAAACTCTAACCTTTACCTTTGCCACTTTCCCGAATAATTTAATGTTCTGATCTTTGGCTGCTTCAATTATTTTCATATGAACAAGAAGATTTCATCTGCCTTAATTTCTGTTTTTTATAAAGATGGATTAGAACCTGTAGTACGGCAGCTACAAAAACAAGGAATTACTCTTTATTCAACCGGTGGTACACAAAAATTTATTGAAGAATTGGGAATTAATGTTATACCTGTTGAGCAATTAACTTCTTTCCCTTCTATTTTGGGAGGACGTGTAAAAACATTACATCCTTTGATCTTTGGAGGAATACTTGGAAGAAGAGATAATGAAACAGACGTAAACGAAATGCAACAATATCAAATACCAGATATTGACCTGGTTATAGTGGACCTATATCCCTTTCAGGAAACAGTAGCACAGACCAGTGATGAAAAGCAGATCATAGAAAAAATAGATATTGGCGGCCCGTCAATGATACGTGGCGCAGCAAAAAATTTTAATGATGTAACTGTTATTGCTTCAAAAAATGATTATGCTACACTTGTTTCTTTATTAAAAGAACAAGATGGATCTGTTTCATTAGAACAAAGAAGATCATTTGCTGCAAAAGCTTTTAAGGTAGTTGCGGATTATGATAATGCCATAGACAATTATTTTAATAGTGATCAATCGCTTTCACAACCTGCAACCAAAGAAACTGTTGTTCTCCGCTATGGTGAAAACCCTCATCAGCAGGCAATATTTGAAGGAAATTTACAAGCTTGTTTTAAGCAGTTACATGGTAAAGAAATAAGCTATAATAATTTAGTAGACATTGATGCTGCCATTGAGTTGATAAAAGAATTTGATAAGGAAACTAAAAAAGCATTTGCAATTATTAAGCATACAAACGTTTGTGGAATAGCATTAAGAGATCATGTAACAAACGCCTGGAAAGATGCTTTAGCCGGCGATCCTGAAAGCGCTTTTGGTGGTGTGCTTATTACAAATGGAGAAGTGGATGAAGAAACAGCAAAAGCCATAAGTGAGATATTTTTTGAAGTATTAATAGCACCTTCTTTTACAGAACAGTCCTTAGTTATTTTAAAATCCAAAAAGAACCGCATACTGCTACAATTAAAACAAACTGATTTTGTTGCTAAAATGAAAAAATCTGTTTTAAATGGAACACTGATTCAGGATAAAGATGTATTGAACAATGAAAAATGGGAAGAAGTTGGCGGAAGATCAACTACTGAAACAGAAAAAAAAGATCTTCTATTCGCCAATATTATTTGTAAACATTTAAAAAGCAATGCTATTGCCTTGGTAAAAAACCACCAGTTGATAGGTAAAGGATGTGGGCAAACCAGTCGTATAGATTCATTAAGGCAATCCCTGGAAAAAGCTAAACAATTTGATTTTGATTTAGGTGGTGCTGTAATGGCAAGCGATGCCTTTTTCCCATTTAATGATTGCGTACAGTTGGGAGATGAAGCAGGAATAACTGCTTTTATTCAACCGGGAGGGTCCATGCGAGATAAGGATAGTATAGACTATTGCAAACAAAAAAATCTTGCAATGGTATTTACCGGTGTCAGACATTTTAAACATTGATGCAATTAAATGAGCAGCAACGCCAAAAAATTAGAACCTGTTGCCAGTGATACACAAGGAATGCAAAGTGTTACTGCACGTTATTTATCATATATTAATCCTTTTCATTTTAAAAAAAGAGGAACAAGGGGCAAGGCATATATTGCATTGGCTGCTGTCTGTTTTTTATGGGGTATAGCTTGGTTGGTTTCTAAAGAAGGAGTACGATATATGCCAGCTTTGCAACTCGCCGGAATCAGGCAGTTTGTTGGCGGAATATGTTTTGTAATTTTTTTTCTTTATAAAGGCAAAACATTGCCTAAAGGCGATGAATGGAAATCTATTTTTATACTTAGTTTTTTGAATTTTATATTGAGTAATGGATTATCTACATGGGGAGTAAAATATATTTCGGCAGGATTAGGATCTATTATCGGTTCTATATTTCCACTATGGCTGGTTATTATTCATTTGTCTGGCAGTAAAACGAAACTTAATTCAAAAACAACCATTGGACTTCTTCTTGGCTTTACCGGCATATGTGTAATTTTTTATGAGCATTTACATGAATTTTTTAATCCTCAATTCAGGTTCGGGATATTTCTATCTTTAATCTCTACATGGTCATGGGCTTTGGGAATGATTTATACAAAAAAGCATGCAGCTAATTTCAACCCTTATTTTAGCCTGGGTTTACAAATGGTTGTTGCAGGTATATTTTTAATTTTCATTACTAATGTAACTAATACAGCTATACCATTAGTTCAAATCCCCTGGCAATCCTGGGCAGCTATTGGATATCTTATTGTATTTAGTTCCTTTATTGCTTTTATTGCTTTTTTATACGCACTGCAAAACCTATCTACTGAACAAACTTCATTGTATGCTTATGTAACTCCTATAATTTCTATATTATTGGGTTGGTTGCTGCTCAATGAAATGATGACTGTATTCATTATCTGGGGATCTATAATAACTTTATCAGGAGTTTATTTTGTAAATAAAGGTGGAATAGCAACGAAAAAGTAATTTATAACTTATTCAAAAACCTTTCGTAAACCTCCTTCCATCCTTCAAAAATTGTATCAGTGCCAAAAAAGTTATTATGCCAGATCGTAATTAAAGTTCCCTTTACTTTTTTTACTTCTGATAAATAATGCATTAGTTCATTTGATGTTTGATCTGGATTTTGCTTTTGTTCATAAAATGAATTGGCATCCATAAAACAAAAAGGATGAATCAATAAATTAGTTTGCTCCTCTCTCTGTAAATCATACCAATAAAATGAAGAAGCTATAGATGCTCTGAAACCATTAATACTGCCATAACCCATAGAATAATCATCCATTACACCGGCTTCAATTAATTTTCTGTACGTCGCCGGAAGCGTTAATCGAATATAGTGTTGCCTTGATTTAGTAATCCTGATCCCCGATATTTTTTCCAACATTTTTTTTTCTTTCAATATTTCATCTTCCTTATCACCACTAGACCAGGATGGGTGTAATCCAATTGAGTTTTTAACCGCTAAAGACTTAATCAATTGCTGCAATTGTTTATTTGCTGGTAATATATTTTTATCATAGCCTGACCTGCCTGATCCAACATGAAAAAAATAGATAGGTTTTAAATTATAATCCTGGTTTAACTGTTCCATCCAATTGTATGTATCGTATGGATCTGCTTTTTTGCCGCTTAATACCAAAAGCCTTTCATGAACTTTCTTAAAATTAAACTGAGTTAAAGAACGAAGCATCGCTCCTGCATTTCTCAAAATGCCTTTATTACGATAGCTCCATGCTATATCAATATCATATGTCGGTTGATAATTGAATTCCGGATCTGCAATTTGAAAACCTGTTTTTGATTCAATAACTTTCTTTAGATACTCAAGCCATATATTTATTAATGGGAGATGTAATAAATCATTTTTAAATGCAATGGAATTCTCATGTGCGTATCTGCCGTACATATCTTTTTTATGCGGCAGGTATTCTTCATACCTTGAAAGAAGATAGAAAATAGCAGATAATATATCAAAACCCAGATCATCATCAGTAGGAAATATAACCATAAAACCCCCTTCATGTTGTATGCAAACAACTTCTAATTCATGAATAAAATCTTCTAACAAAAGTCCATGAGGTTTTATCCAAAGCTCTGTTTCAGTTAAAGAGTGAGAAGAGTAATTGATTCTATATCCACTATAATTGATATATTCTTCAACCTTAGTAGTATAATTGATCTTACAATTGTAAAAGCTGCCTAAAAAAGATGTAATGTATTTAAATCGTGGACTTATATTTTGTACGTATACAAGCAAGGGGCGGTTGATTAAGAAATAAAAATACTATTGTTTATTTCTCTCCTGCCACAATTGATTAAATGACTTTTGAGGAAAATCGAGATTGCTCCTCTTATTTGTCCATTGTTTTAAAAAACGATTTATAAACCAGCCTTTTAAACTACCTGAACCTGCATTCATAAAACTTCTTTTGAGCATAGATCTTTTCCAGATTTTCCAGGTAAACCTTTCTGCAACTGTGTAATTTTTTTGCTCTACTGCTTCATGCCTGTTTTCAAGTAATAGCTCATGCAGGTTTATTTTAACCGCACATACTTCAGTGCAGTTACCACACAATGATGAAGCATAACTTAAATGTTTCCACTCGTCCATTTGTTTTAAATGAGGAGTGATTACGGAACCAATAGGTCCGCTATAGGTGGTACCATATGCATGACCACCAATATTTTTATAAACAGGGCAGGCGTTCAGGCAGGCGCCACAACGTATACAATACAAACTTTCTCTGGAAGTTGTATTAGCTAAAATATTTGTTCTGCCATTATCCAGGAGAATTATATACATTTCTTCAGGACCGTCTGTTTCATCTGTTTGCTTTGGGCCGCTTACTATTGAATTATAAACAGTAACTTTTTGCCCGGTTCCGTAAGTAGATAAAAGAGGCCAGAATAAATTCAAATCATTTATTGAAGGAATCACTTTTTCTATACCAACTATAACAATATGTGTTTTGGGCCAGGCACACGTTAACCTGCCATTGCCTTCATTTTCAGTAATTGCTATACTTCCTGTATCAGCAATTATAAAATTAGCACCTGTTATTCCTATTTGAGCCTGCAGGTATTTTTCCCTTAATTTTTGTCGTGCAACCAGTGTAAGCTCCGATGGAGTAAGTGATGCCGGCGTTCCTAATTTCTCTTCAAAAAGTTTAGCTACATCTTCTTTACTCTTATGCATGGCAGGTGTAACAATATGATAAGGAGGCTCATTGTCCAATTGCTGTATATATTCTCCAAGGTCGGTTTCTATACTTTCTATATTATGTTGCTCAAGAAATTTATTTAAGTGAATTTCTTCGGTAACCATGCTTTTGCTCTTAACAATAGTTGAGCAGTTTTTCCTTCTGGCAATTTTCAAAATCTCGTCTAATGCATCTTCTGTTGTCTCTGCCCATACAACCTTAGTACCTCTGCGGGTTGCATGTAATTCAAACTTTTCCAGTTGCTTATCCAGATCTTCAATGGCATTCCATTTTATATTTTTTGCTTTTTCCCGGGCACCATTTATATCGGTATATTGTTGTTTACCTAAGGGAACAACAGCATTATAACGTGATATATTAAAATTGATTTTTTTTCTATGCTCTAAATCAAAAGCCTTTTTTATTTTCTGATGGAATATGGTAGATTCTTCAGACATTATTTCTTATACTCCTTTTTCTCAAAATGTTCAATGGCAACCTGGTGCAAAGCGTCATAAAAATCTGAACCAAATTTTCTTTCTAATGCTTCCCGTAAGAATTGATAAACCGGCATCTTTGCTTTTTTACCTAATGCACAACCGGGTTTACATAAAGTTTCACGGGGTTCATAATTTACATTAGTAAAAGTTTTTGATTTTGTAGTTCTTATAGGATAAAGATGACAACTGATAGGCTTTTTCCAATCCAGCTTTCCGGCATAATAAGCTGCCTCAATCCCGCATTTTATAATGCCTTTTTTATCCCGGAAACCGTAAGCACAAAGTGCTCCATTAATAGTTGGTGTTACCCATCCAAATTCTACATCATAAACATATTTTCCCTGTCTTTCAATTTCTGCAATTCCATCCGGCGTTAAAAATTCTTTTATTGCTTCAAAATTATTTTTAAGATGTTTTAATTCTTCTTTTTCAAGCGGCGCTCCGGCATCACCATCTTCGCAACAACCACCCTTGCACTTGTTAAGGTCACAAATAAATTGTGCTTCAACCACCTCGTCACTTACAAGTATATCATCAATTGCAATCAAAATAACTATTTAAACAAAAGTATGTTTTTACATGAGGGAAATTTAAAGCTTAACTAAATAATTGTAGTTTATGATCCTACTTCCAGTGAAGGGTGTTGATAAGGTGCTCAAGATCCTGTCTTAAAAAACGGTTTACAGGCTGCAGCGAATCTTCATTTGGAGTAGCATTAAAATATAATGCTCCGCGTAAAAAATGCTTTGTAGAATCAGTTACAAAAAATTGGTTGCCTGTTGCAGTATTACCTCTTAAAGTGAAATAAACCCCTGATAGTCCCTGAGGAGTTACAAATTCTTCAGGGTCAATAGCAGAAGCTCTATATGTGTGCTGCTTATAAGACATGGTAAAAGCATCATTAACAAGAGAATCAAATTTATTTCTTCCTATTTCTTTGTATGAAATATGTATACGGCCATGGAATTGAGGAAAATCAATATTGATCCAATAAGGATTTTCCGGTTCCTGTTCAAAAAACAATGTATCTCTTACTACCTGCCCATAAGCAGGATATTCAAAGGAATATGGATAACCCGGTTGATCAAATTTCTTATAGCTTTTTTCCGGAAATTCAATATTGTAATATCCCCTGCGCTTAATAATATAATCGCTGTTACACGATATGGCAATTATGTAAAGAAAAAAAAGAAAAAAATTATTTTGCTTCATTTAAATTTTCAATGGTCACTTTTACAGACTGAATCCTGTTTTTATTTATTTCTAAAACTGTGAATTTAAAATCGCCGGCTGTGATGGTTTCATTTTGAACAGGAAACTTTCCTGCAATTTCCAGAACTAATCCTCCCAGTGAATCACTTTCACCTTTTACTTCATCAAACGTATCAAGGGAAAGGCGCATTGCCCTGCACATATCATGCAACATAATTTTAGCATCTACTATGTAAGTATGGTCATCAACAGGTTTCACAGCTAATTCCTCATCATCAAATTCATCATGTATATCACCAATTACTTCTTCCAGAATATCTTCCATAGTAACAATACCACTGGTGCCTCCAAATTCATCCACCACAACTGCAAAATGGATTCTTTTGGTTTGAAATTCCTTTAAAAGATCACTAATTAATTTTGATTCGGGTACAAAATAAGGAGTTCTTATCAATGGATGCCAGTCATAACTTTCATGATTCAGGTAAGGTAAAAGGTCTTTGGTATTTAATACCCCAACAATATGATCAAGGCTCCCCTGGTAAACCGGCAAACGGGAATAATGTAATTCTTCAACTTTTTGAATAAGATGCTGGAATGATGTATTATGTTCAATCCCGCTTACATCAAGTCTGAACTTCATAATCTGTCGTACTGAAATATTTCCAAACTTTACGATGCCTTTTAAAATGTTTTTTTCTTCAATAGATGATTGTTCAGTATTAATATCAATGGCTTCATCTAATTCCCGCATACTAACACTTTGTATTTCCATAGCACCACTACGCTGACTAATATTGTCGGCTATTGCAACCATATATAAGCTAATCCTGCGCAAAAGCAAGTGAAGCCCTTCAACAACAGAAGAAGTACTGTATGCAAAGCGAAGCGTATTTTGTGCAGCCCAGACTTTGGGTAAAATTTTGCTGATCAATACAAGTATAAAAGATATTACAACAATTTTAATTAAGAGGTCTACATTAACCGGTATTATTATTTTTACTATACCCACTTGTAAAATAGGGGTCAATAGAAAGTTGGTTAAAATAATGATACTGATATTAAAAACGGTTCCGGAAATCAATAACGAAGTATAAACAGCTTTACGCTCTTCCATTAAAGAAGTGATGCGCCTGGCTGCAGGATGTTGCTTTGTTTTTAAATTATTGATATCCCTGCTTTGCAAGGTAAACAAAGCAACTTCAGCACCCGATGTAACAAAGCTTAATAGAATTAAGATTACAAGAAGTACCACTAAGAAAATGGTACTCTGTGGGTTTACATTAAGTAAGATATTAGCTATAAAAGAATGAAAATTAAATTCCGACGCGTAGTCCAAAGCAATTTTTTTGGTGAACGATATTTTAAATTATACAGGCAGGAACTTCCTGCCTGTATAAAGCAAATTTATTTTATTTATTAAAATTTCAAATCTTCTGAATCATCAATTGGCGGTGGCGGCACTGCTCCTTCTGCGCCACCCTCACTATGCAACGAACCACTTCCACTTACGCTGTCTGATCTTTTATCAAGCATGATCAGATTATCTCCTACCACTTCAGTTGCAAACTTTCTATGATTGTCTTTGTCCTCCCAGCTGCGTGTTCTCAATCTGCCTTCAATATATACCAGGCTACCTTTATGTAAATATTTTTGTGCTAACTCTGCCAATCCCCTCCAGAGTACAACAGTATGCCATTCGGTTTGTGATACCAGATTCCCGGTTTTATCTTTAAAAGTTTCTGTAGTAGCAAGTGGAAATTTGGCTACCGCAATATTGC
>JACDAZ010000440.1 GCA_013695175.1 Flavisolibacter sp.
AAGTCTGTAGTGATGAATGGAAGAAAGATTATTCTCGTGAGCTGGCAGCATTCCCACTTGATTATGTAAAACAAAATAAATTTTGGCCTCCTGTTGCCAGGGTAAATAATACCTATGGCGACCGAAATTTAATCTGCGTTTGCTTACCAACAGAAATGTACGCCACAGAAGCGTAATTGAAAAGCGGGCCCCAAAGAAAACTGAGGCCCGCTTTTTTTAATTATTTGACAAAGTAACCTGTTTTGATATAAGGTTAGTAAGATCTTCTATTTTAAAAGGTTTTGTAAACACATCTTCAGGCCTACAATCATCAATGTGAACCGGTTTTGCAGAATTCTTTTCTAATATCAATATTACCGGTATCTTAAGATCATTTATAATGTGTTTGCAGATATCATGATCATTAAAACCTGGCATATCAGCGTTAACTACAACTACAGCCGGTTTCATTCTTTGTGTTCTGCTAATTAATTGTGTAGCATCAGAAATAACTTCTGCATTATAATTATGGCTTTGTAGTGAGTCTTTAATTTCCTGAACTAAAGTTGCATCTTGCTCACATATTAGTATTCTTGACTTTAAATCCATGCTTCCTCCTTTTGTAAATCTTTAATTTATTTAAATAACAAATCACTTACCAATTTCACTCATGCGTAACATGGTTTGCACTATATGTAATAAATCCCGGTAAAGAGTTGGTTTTCTAAAAAAGCTGCAGCCATAACTCTGGCAAAATTTTATATCTTCTTCACGTGAGGAGGTTGTAAATACCATAGCCGGAATATCTTTTAAATTATCCTGCTCTTTTAGCCATTTTAAAGTTTGTTTACCATCCATTAAAGGCATATTTAAATCGATGACAATCAAACTTGGTGGTTCTACCTCTCCGTTTTCAAAAAAAGAAACCAGTTCTTCACCATTCTTTACCCAATGCAAATCATATTCATCTGTTTCATGTTCCAGAGCACCTCTTAAGGCTTCGTAATCATCAAGATCATCTTCTGCATATAAAATATAAGGTTTAGCAGTCTTTCTTTCCGTTTCTTTCATATTAGTCTTCTAACAGTTAATACAATAATCAAAAATAATGATGGTGCGTAAACTATATAAAAAATCTCTTGACAACCAATTACTGCCCGGTCAAACCCTTTGTTCCACTTCACTATTTATTTTTTACGGCTTGTAGTAGTTCGACTTGAAGACTTTTTAGATGAAGCTTTGCTTCCTGATTTAGAAGCTGCTTTTTTAGATGCTCCTGCCTTGCTACCTGACTTTGATGTTGAATTTGCTGATTTGGTTGCCTGTGAAACACTGCTTTTGCTCTTTTTTGAAGCAGAACTTTTGGAATTAGATTTCTTTTTAGATGCTGAAGCTGAATTTCTGCTTGTGGTTTTATTACTTGCCCGACCAGCTCCTGAATTATAGCGTCTTCCGTCACCGTTCTCATTATTACCTGCAGTTTCCGCTTCTCTGTTTAACCTGCCAACAGCCAGGTCAGTAAGATGACGATCTGCTTCATATTCTTCGTCCAAAGTTTGCAATAACAATTTTTCAATATCTCGCTTACCTAATTCTTCAGCATATGCTCTGGCTGTTCCATAACCACAGATTTCATAATGCTCAATTTTTTGAGCCGCTGCTATAATTGCAGCATCCATAACATCAGGATTAATGTCCTCCGACATAATTTTATTACCTTCTTCTATAATACCACTCATTCCTTTACAATGGTGCTTACCCTTGAACAAGCGATTCAAAAAACCCGAATTTTCTTCACTGCTTTCAACTTTGCCGATCAATAATTTTTGAACCTGGTCTAAACGCTTTCTTTGTTGTTCTGTAATTTTTAAATGCTGGCGCAATGAATTTTTTAATTTTTGATCAGATGCTTTTTCTATCATAGCCGGCATGGCATCAATAATCTGGTCTTCTGCGGAAACGAGGTCTTGAATTTCATGTTTAAGCAAATCTTGCAAATCGTTCATCTTTTCCATAAATAAGTTTTTTTTATTAATGAAAAAAATTATGCCGCGCTAATTTTTAAGATCTGTTATTGTTTTGTTGAGCACCTTCGGGAGCTTCTATATTGAATATATTCTGTCTTTCATCCCTTTTTTTAATTCCAAAATTGTATCGAACATTCAAACCAAATCGACGTGTATCACCTTCTCTGTAACCACTTGCATTTACAGATCCCTGATTTAGTGTAAAGTTGTTTTTATTAGTAAATAATAAATCATTTGCACTGATGGTAGCCGTTAATTTCCTGTTCATGAAGTGCTGGGTTAAGCTCATGTTTAAAGAACCAAACGAAGAAAGTTCATAAAATTGAAGTTGACCTTTAAAACGGGCAAACCCATTTAAACTTAATTGAGTAGTAGGTGTAACTTTAAATGTTTGATAGGTAAAAACAGTCCATGTCCCTCTTTTAAAATCAATTGGTTTGTTTTCATATAAACCCTGGTAAAAATTATGATTATACTGCGTTCCTACTACAAAAAAATAACGCTTCCCGGGTGGTATAGCCCCAATAACACGGAAGTACATTTCTTTGTTAGTTCCTAAATTATCATAAGTACGATAAGCAAGTGAACGGCTGGTATCCGACTGGTAAATAACCTGGTTAAAAATATCTTTTGTATCATTTACACCTAATGCAAATATGGGTCTTTCATCCACAGAAATATTAGCTTCATAGTTTTGAGTAAATTGAGGACGCAATGAAGGATTTCCTGTTTCAAACAAATAAGGATCTACATATCTTGGAAATGGATTTAAATACTCATAAGCAGGACGATTAATGGTTCTGCGATAAACAAGATAAGCTCTCAGGTCATATCCTGCTATTTTCATTAATGATCTGCTTAGGTAAACATAAGGGAAAAGGTCAGTTCTTTTTAATGTAAATGAAGTATCAGCAGGAAGCATTTGATGCCCATCCATATTTGTATTTTCCAAACGAGTGCCCATTTTTAAAACGATGCCGCTGCCAAATGTTTTAGAAGCTTGTACATAAGCAGCATGTATATTTTCATTATACTCATTTGAACGGGTTCTGAATGAATCCTGTATTTTATTTTGATTGAAAAAAGAAAAATAATCAGTAGTATTTCTAAAGAAAGTATTGGTTGTTTTTAACCCTGTTTCCAGGGTAATTTTATTAGGAAGTTTTTTAAGAAAATTAGTTTGAGCAGAGTAGAAATGTAACCTGTTTTTTATATCTCCTTCCCCTCTTGTAGATGGCCGGCCCGGTGTTAAAAAGGCTGTATTAAATAGTTGCTCAGAATTGTTGGGTGAATATGTATAGGAAAGATCAGTACTCCATTCAGAACCAATACTATCCAACTTATGTTTTAAAGATAAACCCTGGTTAATATTATAAAGTTTACTGGTGTTTCCCACTAAAGCCTCATTACCGGATATTAACTGACCCGTACTGATTTTTACAATATCAGAAATGTTTGTACTTGTATTGCGTGGATTATTAAAGCTAAGCCTGCCATCATAATTAATATCCCACTTAGGATTTATTTGGTAAGAGACACCATATCCTGTGTAAAAACTGGTAGTAGGATATTTTGTATATGCATTTTGACTCAATAAAGAGTCCGGAGCAAAGATTCTTTGAGTACTTAAATTCTCATAGTTGTTCCTGGTGCTGATCTGTACATTAATATAAGTACTCCAGGCACCTGTATTATTATTTAAATTAATGCCGGCAAACCTGTTTCCAAACCTACCCTGGTTGAAACCTGCATTCACACTACCGGTTAATCCAATTCTTACACCTTTTCTTAATACTACATTTACAATGCCTCCACCACCGGAAGCATCATACCTGGCTGAGGGTGTTCGTAATATTTCTATTGAAGCAATGGAATTGGGTGGCAAACTTTTTAAAATGGTAGCAATATCAGCACTGCTCATTTTCTGCTCCCTTCCGTTTATATGAACTGTTGCTGGTGTGGTACTGTTTAAATATATGTTCCCATCCTGGTCAACAAATAAACCCGGTATTTTTTCCATAATCTCGTATGCATTTGTAGAAGATGCAGCCAGGTTTTCGGGATCCACAATTGTTTTATCGTCTTCCTGCCTCATTAATGGCTTTTGTGCTATAACAGTAACATTACCTAATGATTGTGATTGCTGTTCAGCAGTAAATACAAAAGATGGATTATCCCCTTTTACCGTTATTCTCTTTTCTACAAGGTCATAATTGATTGAAGTAATACGTACCAGGTAAGGGCGGTTCTGAATTAATATAAAGGATGCGGAGCCGGAACTGTCAGTAAATTTTTGTTGCTGAATTGTTGTGTCGGGTACTGATAACACTGTAATGGTGGCAAAGGCTATGGCTTCATTTCCAGGGGTCAGAATCTTAAAATTGACAGTAGTGCTTTGTGCATGTAATAATGAAAAACTTAAAATAAATAATATTAAAAAGCAAATCCTTTTCATAAGTAATTAATCTGTAAAAGTAAAAGCTGTTTATAACAGGGGCTCTGTTTTAACATTGCCTTATATAATAAAAACGTTGACAAAGTTTTTATAAAACATGATAAATGTCATTTTTTTAAATGTTGAAAAATTTTCTTTTTGAGTAATCATGCGTACAGTTAAAAATATCGTAGTGGCTAAACCGGAAATGTATAACATAGTTTCCCCGGGTACTACCGTATTTAATGCTTTAAATATGTTGAACTCTGTAAACCTCAGTTACCTTGTAGTAATGGATGGTGATCACTATAAGGGCATCTTTTGTGAAAGGGATTACAGCCGAAAAGTGATACTTAGGGGAAGGGCCAGTAATGATACTTTGGTAAGCGAGGTAATGACCACAGATGTGCCAATGGTTACTTTACAAACTACTGTTGAAGAATGCATGAAAACAATGAACACATTCAAAACCCGTTATTTATTAGCATTTGATAATGAAACCCTAAAAGGTGTAATAACAATTCATGACCTGCTTCGCCAGGTTATTGAAAATAAAGAACAGGTATTTGATTCCTCTTTAGCAAGGCTTTTAGAACTTGACGATGAATAACTCGATTATTCATCATATTTCCGGAAAACCTCATAATTTTTTAATCTATAAAAAAAATACTTTCTTAATTTGCTTTGATGAAGCATTGGGTGTTTGTTCAAAATAATTTTTTGGAAGCCGCAGAAGCATCCTTATCAATTAGCGACCTTTCTATCAACAGGGGATATGGTGTTTTTGATTTTGTAAGAACTCATAATTCTATACCTGTTTTTATAAATGACCATTTAGACAGGTTTTATGCTTCTGCAGATGCCATGCATTTGCAGGTTCCTTATTCAAGAGCAAAACTTTTAGAAATAATACAAAGCTTGCAAGAAAAAAATAACCTACCCTCCTCCGGAATACGAATTACATTGACCGGTGGGGAATCAGCAGATGGATACAGTTTGGAAAAGCCAACACTGTTTATCACTCAACAACCATTAGAACTACCCTCTGAAGAAAAATTTCATACAGGTTTAAAAATGATTACATACCAACATCAAAGACAATTACCCTATATAAAAACCATTGATTATTTA
Source organism: Flavisolibacter sp. (assembly GCA_013695175.1). Classification (GTDB taxonomy): domain Bacteria; phylum Bacteroidota; class Bacteroidia; order Chitinophagales; family Chitinophagaceae; genus Flavisolibacter. The sequence continues at coordinate 5,572 of JACDAZ010000440.1, forward strand.
ATGGCTATCTGGCTACAGCCTTTGCTGAAACAAAAAAAAGTGGATGATGTATTATATCATCAAAATAGTATCATAACTGAATGCCCACGCTCTAATTTTTTTCTTATAAATTACGATAATTCAATTCTGACACCTGCAGATGATATTTTACCTGGCATAACAAGAAAAAACCTATTAAAGCTATCTAACGAGTTTAATATTAAAGAAAAGAAAATAACAATAGCAGAAATTAAAAAAGCAAAATCTGCTTTTATATCCAGTACCAGTAAGATTGTATTACCAGTACACCAGGTAGATGAAGTGATTTTTCAAGAACATGATTTAATAAAAGATATTAAAGAAGCATTTTGTTCTATTTATTCCATATCAGCATAAAATGCAGAGTTAGGCAGAATGTTTGTAAGTATGATGAAAATGAAAGTCTATAAATACTTTTTACTGCTTGTATTTTTTTCATGTAAGAAAGAAAATCAGTCTGCTGCTATATTAATGGCCATTCAGCAAAACGGTACTTTAGTTACTTCAGAATATGTAGTTAACAAAATCATTAAAGCAAATGATAATCAAACCTGGTATAAATTAGGCGACCGTAAAATTTTAATGAGTTGTGAAGCAAGAATTAAAGCCGGAGTTAGTTTACAGAACGTCAAAGCGGAGGATGTAGTTGTTGATGAAAGAAATATTCATATTCAACTACCGGCAGTGCAATTATTTAGTATTAATATACCTCCTGAATCAATAAGAATACACCATTTAGAAGTAGGTCTCCTAAGGGATGAATTTTCTACTTCTGAAAGAGAAAAAATGCTTTCGCAGGCAGAAACTCAAATCAGGAACCTTTCTGACTCATTAGGAATATTGAAAAATGCACAAGAGAATGCATCTGCTTATATCATGAATTTAATGAGACAAAGTGGCTTTGAAACAGTAACGATTAATTTTAAAAACAGACCTTGAAAAACTGGCAAAGAATATCATTGATTTTAGTGATTGTAGTGGGGCTACTTTTATGGTTTTTATCAAAAAACAGCTTTTTCCCATCATTCAAAAAGATTTTTGATGCAAAAGAAGTTGCCATAGATGAAACTCCATTACTCATTAAAGAAATCAAACCCCTTGCTCAATTGGTTACGATCACTGCTTATAATGAGATACTTGTTGATTCAGTTATGAAAACATCACAGGGAGAACGCATTGGTGCCATATTAAATCCTTTGCATTTTGGAAAAATTCTTACTTCTAAAAAACTTGTTATTATTGGTAAAACGATGGTACAGGTAGGTGTTGATTTACAGAAGCTGTCAGATGACGATATTATAATATCTAATGACTCTATTCATTTAGCCTTACCAGCTGCTGAAATACTGGATATAATTTTAAATCCGTCAGGAACGGAGATTTTTTCAGAGCAAGGCAGTTGGACCAACGAAGCAGTTGTTGATTTAAAACAGAAAATCCAAAAACGTGCAGAAGCTATTATTCTGGAGCAGAATCTATTGATGATTGCAGAAAGCAGAACAAAAGAAGTATTGCAACAATTTCTGCAATCAGCGGGATACAAACATGTAACCATTCAATTTAAAACCCCGCTTATGTAGCAGTTAGTAATCGCATTCTGAATGCATTCATTGCGGTTTTTCCTAACCCATTTAATAATTTATAATTTGCAATAAACCCTACTACAGCACCTATGCCGGGAATTAATTGTGCCAGTTTTGCGAGGTCAATATAATCACGGTATTCCTGTTGAAAATTTCGCCAGTCAAATTCATTTATATCGTCAGGCATTTCCTGCTTTTGCTTATCCCAATCAATTATTTGTTGATATATTTTTGACCGGTGTTGCTGGCTGCTAAAAGCAAGTTGAAAAATATGGAGCAAATACAATCTCTCTTTATAGTCTTTTACATTAAATCCATAAATAGTTGCTATATCAAAAAGCATTTTTAATTTAATGCTTAATAAAACCGGGAAATCTACAAAACCTAATAAAATACCACCGGCTCCTGTAATACCACCTTCCGCGGCGGCTGCCCTCCTGTATTGTTGAATTGTTTTTTCAACTTTAGCTTCCGTTTCAGCAAGTGTTATTATTGGAGATGGTTCTCTGACTGTATATTTTGCTCCAAACAATACACCACGGATCATTTGTTTAATAGCAACAGTTATAGCACGATGCATTTTTTCAGGTATGTAACTATTTAGTTTAACCTGCACTTTTTTAGAAACCTTATTCATTACAGAAGGTCTTTTGGTCATTTTTCGTTGCCAAACTTTAAGTTCCTCTTGCACTATTTGTTCATATTCCATAGTTCAAAGAAAGCTCCCATAAAAGGGAGCTTTTGGTGGGGTTTTATAACAAAATTTATTATTAGTTACAATAGATAAAAATACTATAGTCTGAATTATTCTTAAAAACCTTTTAGCAATCCCCCAAACAAACCTCCTGATCTACCTGTAGGCCTGTTTCTTCTTCCTCCTCCTAACATACCTATTAAAGATCCGAGACCACCACCCATAGCGCCACCACCCATCTTGCCTCCTCCTCTTGTTGCATTTCCAAACATGCCACCCCCACGTGTATTATTTCCAAACATACCTCCACCACTTCTTCTTCTTCCACCACCTAGCATGCCTGCTAATAATATAGGACCCATTACGCCTATTAACCCTTTCAATAATCCAGATGTATCTATTCCAGCGCTTTGCATTTTTTCTTTTAATCCTCCAGATAAAAAATTCTGTTTGTGAGTTTGCTCTCCGGTGCCAGTTGAAACAGTTTCTGCTTCTTCTGTAGCTTCATGAGCAAATTCATCTAACAAGGAAAATTGTTTTTCATTCACACCCAGATAAATGGCAATACGTTCTATCTCCTTTTTTTCTTCATCTGTATAACTGCCGTCTGATTCAGCAAAAGCTATCATATCAGTTATCAATGAATATTTGAGATTACTGGTTTTTAAAATATCCAAAGATTTTTTTAATTCATCACCTGTTAACTCATTTGCTGCTCTCTTGATCATGTCTGTTTGTGCTTCAGATAATTTAGCTGATTCACATAAAGCCTCCAGATATTCCATTTCTTCTTCAGTTGCTGTTCTGTCAGCAGTTGCAATTGTGGCAATAGCACCCAGATAGGCTCCCTTTTCTAAACTGGAATATCCTTCAAGTATCTCTTTTTGCTCATTCATTTTAAAAATTTTAATTTTTGTAAGATCTATTACCTGGCTTCAGGTGCTTTTGTGAAATCTGCTTCAATACCCATTTCCCTTAATTTATGTTTTACCATATCCGGAGATAAGGATTGGGTTTCAATTTCTAAAATGTGTTCAGGATGATTAAAATCCACATTCCATCGATCAATCTCATTTGATTGCTGTAGTTGATCTAACTGTGTTTTTGCCTGAGAAACAAGACCTTCGCTATTCATATTTGTTTTGAAAAAATACGTGCTCATAACCTTTCTTTTACCTGTTATTGATACCACTTTTATGCCACGTAGGGTAAAATGTCTTTAATTGATGGAGTACAGGCAATTATACAACCTTAACAAATTAAAAATCATTGATTCTTAAACATCAAGTTTCTTTGCACCTTATGCCTGCCGTTAAAGATTTAGCAAATAAAGATCACCAGAAAAAATTCAGGCAATTTCTGCAACGGGCAGATAAGAATAAAGTGTTGAAGCATTTACCTGTTTTGCATGAAGAAGCATTTAAAAAAATTGATTGCTTAAGCTGTGCAGCTTGTTGTAAAAATTATTCACCCCGTTTCAAAACTCCAGATATAAAAAGAATCAGTAAGCATTTGAAAATGCGTGAAAGTGATTTTATTGATACATATTTAATTGTAGATAACGAAGGTGATTTTGTAGCTAAATCTACACCTTGTCCTTTTTTAGGTACCGGTAATTTTTGTTCTATTTACCAAGTGCGACCAACAGACTGTGCACGTTTTCCTTATACTAATGAAGATGTTATTATTAAACGGCAACAACTAACATTGAAAAATGCCAGCTTCTGCCCTATTACATTTTATGTATTGGATAAACTTTCTACGCCCCAGAAGTAGCTTCTTCAAATGCTGCCGTCAAAGGTCTTTCAATACCATCACCCTTCCACTCAGTTACACCGGGAATTTCCTTATTCTTTAAAAATTCTTCTTTTGTTTTTCCTGCTTTTACTTCCTGTTGTGCAAAACCCAAAAGACGATTCAAATAATCTTTAAACTTCAGTAAATCATCTGCAGTACCGGTAACTTCATATCCTTCCGCTGCATGACCAAAGATGTATATAGTATTTTTTCCGTACTTATTAACAGCTGTATCCAATACTTTTGTCCAATTAGAAATAGATGCACCGGATGAACGGTCAATAAATGGATGACGCCTGTTAAACATCAGGTCACCTACATGCACAATATCAGCCTCTTCAAACATATAAAGTGCATCACCATTTGTATGAGCCGGTCCAAAATAATCTGCAGTTAGTTTTATATCTCCTGATTTAATTTTTAATTCATTGGTAAAAGTGGTATCAGGATACAATTGTTTATCAACAGAATTTTGTCTTTCAGCCTGCTTTTGTTGATTGATTTTTGAATTTTCATGTGCCACTACGTTTTCAACCAAATCTTTAAATGCTATATTGCCTGAAGAATGATCACCGTGGTGATGTGTATTTAATAGATATTTAAATGGTTTATCCGTCCTGTTCTTTAATTCTGTTATCAGGTGGTTGGATTGTTCAGGAAATTGTGTGTCTATAACTATGATACCGTCCTTATGCAAAAGAAAACCTATAGTTCCTCCCCTTTCTGTAAATATGCCTACATTATTTCTAAGCATTTTTATTTTCCATGGATCTTCAAAAAATGCAGTGATTATTCTTTGGTTAGCAATCGACAAAGCTCCTAAGCCAAGTGAAGCATATTGTATAAATGTTCGACGGTGTAACATAAGTTTCTTATTAAGGTAATTAAGATTGAAACATTGAATGATGAATAAATGTTCAGTATATTATTTAAATTTACAAACATTAAAAATAAACTGATTCTTATGCCACGATATATTATAGAAAGAGAATTACCCGGTGCCGGTAAATTAAACAAAGACGAGCTACAGTCAATTTCTAAAAAATCTTGTAGTGTACTAAATGAATTAGGGCCACAGATACAATGGGTGGAGAGTTATGTAACAGAAAATAAAATCTTCTGCGTTTACCAGGCCCCTAATAAAGAAATAATAAAAGAACACGCTGAAAAAGGTGGCTTTCCTGCAAACAACATTGAAGAAATAAAAAATATTATAAGCCCGGTTACTGCAGAATAAGATTGCTTAATATTCAAACTTTTTTAAAGAAGGTGCTTTTATTGCAGTAATAATAGCAACAACAATAGTCATAGCGCCTCCAAAAATAACTGCCGGAACGGCTCCAATTAACCTTGCTGCAAAACCACTTTCAAACTGTCCCAGTTCATTTGATG
>JACDAZ010000454.1 GCA_013695175.1 Flavisolibacter sp.
ATTCAACTCCGTGGAGGATTGGAAGAATGGTTTATGCAGATTGTTCAACTACAAAAACAGGTAGCATGAAACAATTTCTTTCTGACCACAATAAATGTTTTAAAGCTGAATGGCTAAAGCTTAGACACTCCGGCATGTTCTGGCTTTTACTTTGTGCGGCAGCTTTTATTCCAATTTTAACTACAACAGTTTCTATTTTTGTTGACACTGGTTCCAACGTAGAAACCAATAAATGGGATCGCTTTATTGAAACCAACTTTGGTGCCTTTACAAGCTTTTTCTTTCCACTTTTTGTTGTATTGATGACAGTTCGGATTGTTTACCTGGAACATAGATCAGATACATGGAAATTACTAGAAACACAACCTGTGTCAAGGTTTGCGCTATTCTTTTCTAAATGGGAAGTGGCTGCTATTATATCACTGCTTTGTCTTTTTGGATTGTTGTTATTTAGTGTAATTGGAGGCTTTGTTTTACAAATATCAAAACCAGATTATAACTTATCGTCTTTCTCAATTGATTGGTCAAAAACAGCTACTGTTTTATTAAGATTCTGGATCGCCAGCCTTGGAATTATTTCAATTCAGTACTTCTTTGGGTTACTGATTAAAAGCTTTGCATGGCCCATGAGCATTGGACTAATTGGTATAATAGCAGGTTCCATTTTTGCAGGGTTTGGCTATTTTAACTGGTTTCCTTATTCTGCAACCTCCTTTACAACTGCTTCCTATAATGGAAGCGCAAATGGTCAATTTTTAATACACCATGAAAAGCTCAGCTTGCTATGGTCTGCACTTTTTTTATGGTTAGGATATAGATTGTTTATTAAGCGACAGTTTAATAAAGCATTTTTTTCACCTGCTAAACAACTTTTGGTATTTGTAAGCGTATTGATTGGTTTTACACTCCTTGCATGGTGGATTAACAAACCAACTATTATAAACAAATACTCAAGCACAGTTATAGCAGGAAATATTGATTCAAAACAACAGCATTCAAATATTGCCTTGCTTAAACAACCATTGTTAGATACCATTGCTTTAATTAAAACCAACAACAATCACTTTCATACTGTTATTTCAGCTGATATGGAGCCCGGTATTTATGTTTTAAAATCCGGTAGTCAGTCTACTCCATTATTCATTGGCAGAAACGATAGTGTTTATGTAGATTGGAAGATGGGAGAAAGCAGAAGTGAAGTAACAGTAACGGGAACCCGACTGGCAGAAAATAATTATTTACGAAACTACAGGAGCAACATTGGCAGATTAAGAGAGTCGGCTTATAACCATACCCCACAAAGTTTTTCAGCAAGGGTTTCTGATGAATGGAGGGACCAGGTTGCCAATCTTCAAAATTTTAAAACAACCGATAGAATAAAACTTTCAGAAGATTTTATTACCATTCAAAAAAAATTGATTGCTGTTTCTTTGCTTAACCTTCTGGACAATTACTATCCATCCATTCATTCTGTATATTATCCAAATGAAGAATTAAAATACCCGGCTTTTGTTGAAAAATTGAGAAAGGAGGTGAATTTGAATGACCAGTCTCTTGCCTCATATACTGAATACAGAAATTATATTATCAACTATTTAAAAAATAAAACTTCTTTTAGTGATGGTTCTTTTTTTACAAAACTGAAAGATTCAATACAACAAGGGCTTTTACTGGATTATGTAGCTTATGATGCTGCAGAGGGTTCGTTTAATGATTTAAGAGATAGCACCCGCAGAAGCCAGGTTCTTTATAACGCATTAGCTACAATACAGTCAGATGCTGTAAAACAAAAGCTGGTATCTTCCAATAACAGGCTGAATAATTTACAAAAAGGCAGGAAGGCTTATAATTTTAAAGCAGAAGCATTAAATGGAAATAGTTTTTCTTTAGCTAATTTAAACAACAGGTATGTTGTTGTAGATGTATGGGCAACATGGTGCTTGCCCTGTAAAAAAGAAAGTCCCATTTTTGAAAACTATGCTGAGAGATATACTAATGAAGGTTTAGCTTTTGTTTCCTTATCTATTGATGAAGATAAAAATGCCTGGCGCAGTGAAGCATCATTTAATAAAAATAAAAAAGTATTGCAATTGTGGGCCTTGAATGCCGACACAGAATTAAAAAATGAATTTGCAATAAGTTCTATACCCAGATTTATATTAATAGATACAAAAGGAAATATTGTAAATGCTTCTTTGCCTCCGCCTTCCGATCCTGAATTTGAAGCAATCTTACTAAAAGAAATTCCCTCATTAAGCAATGGTTTCTTTTAATATGGAGCAACTTTTTGATCAATTTATAGAAGGTATAAAACAAACTACTTTATTAGAATACATAGCCGTGATTGCCGGCATTGCCAGTGTATGGTTTTCAAGAAAAGAAAACATTCTGGTTTATCCTGTTGGCTTAATTAATACAATCACCTACATCTATTTAAGTTTTAAATATCATCTTATTGGAGAAGCCAGTGTAAACTTTTATTATACTGTAGTAAGTATCTATGGCTGGTACCTATGGTCAAAAAAAGATTTAAAACAGCGCCCGGTTTTAAAAATTACAACTTCCAGTTTTAAGGAGTGGATGCAACAACTTTTATTTTTCAGTGCATTTTATATTATCATCTTCTTTTCATTACAATACCTGAAGGAAGTTTTTGCAGAAGGCGCAATCCCCTGGGCTGATGCTTTTGCAAGTGCTACTGCATATACCGGTATGTGGCTGATGGCTAAGAAAAAAGTTGAAAGCTGGTATTGGTGGATTGCTACTAACATTGCTTCCATTCCACTTTTTTTTGTAAAAGGATTGACCTTTACTTCAGTATACTTTTTTATTCTATTGATTATGGCCTTCTTTGGATTAATTACCTGGAAGCAAAAAGCAAAACAATATGCTTTTAAATAAAGATGCTTGCGGCTGTAAATTATTTCGCATATTTGACTGGTGTTGTTAAAAAAAGTTGTCATTATTGGTCCGGAATGCACAGGTAAAAGTACTTTGTGCAAACAGCTTGCTGAACATTATAATACCATTTGGTGCCCTGAGTTTGCCAGAGAATACTTATTACAACACGGTAAGCAATATAATTATGATGATCTTTTAAAAATAGCTATGGGTCAATTAGCATTAGAGGATTCACTATCAACAAAAGTCAGAAATGGTTTATATTTTATTGACACTGATATGTATGTAATGAAAGTTTGGAGCGAGGTAGCCTTTAACAATTGCCATAAATGGATTTTAAATCAAATTGCTGAAAGAAGCTATGACCTGCACCTGCTTTGTAATGTTGACCTGCCATGGGTGCAGGATGAATTAAGAGAATACCCGGATTTAGAAATGAGAAAAAGGCTTTACAAAATGTATAAAGATCTTATGATAAATTCCGGTGGTAAATGGTCAGAAGTTTCAGGATCGCACAGCGAAAGATTACAAACAGCTATAACCTTTATTGATACGGTTTTTTACAATAATAAGTCTGCCATTACTTAATTGCAGATTGTATTTCCGGATCTTTTTCCAATACATTCATTTGTCTCGCAATCCAGTTTGCACGCGATGAAACATAAGCAGAAGGTGGTTTAGCTTTATACCTTTTCGGATTGGGTAAAACAGCAGCAATAATTGCCGCCTCTCTTTTTGTTAAAGCCTTAGCATCTTTATTAAAATAAGAAGTTGATGCCGCCTGTACCCCAAAAATTCCTTCGCCTGTTTCAATCACATTTAAATAAACATTCAAAATTCTTTGCTTACCCCAAATCCATTCAATCATTTTGGTAAAATACATTTCAAGGCCTTTTCTAAACCAGCTGCGGCCTTGCCACAGAAAAACATTTTTAGCTACCTGCTGGCTTATAGTACTTCCGCCACGTACTCTACCGGGTTTCTTTTCATTATACTCTATAGCTTTTTTAATGTTCTTCCAATCAAAGCCATTATGGTCTGCAAATAACTGGTCCTCCGATGCTATAACAGCAAGTTTAGCATTTGAAGAAATTTTATCAGGTGAAACATAATCCCTTTTTAAGCCATTGCCACTTACCAAACTTCCTAATTGGGTAATGGTAATGGGAGGGTAAACCCATTTTAATAAAATAATATAAATCAACTGGAGAATAAATAAAAATAAAAAGATGCGTTTAATCCACCTCCACAACCAACTCATTTTCATTATTGCGGTAATTTGTCGCCGTAAAATAATAAACCCCAGATGAGAATTATTCCAAAAACAATTAAAATAATTCCATTGAGCCTGCTGACCATTTGTATATTTTTCATGGTGAGCTTTTTCCTGATCTTATCTGCAAGAAAAACTTTTGCAATATCAGATAATAAAACAAAAACAATAGCAATTCCAAAAATCCAAAGTCTTTGGTTTAGATGATGATCTATGAATGCTGTGGAAGCGGTTAACCAAAAAATGATAATACCAGGATTAAGAATATTCATAAAAAACCCAGTGATAAATAACTTGGCGTAATCTCTTTTTCTAAACTGCAATATTTGTTTCCCTTCTTCATTGGCTTTTACTGTTTTAAAAAACAAAAAGTAAATTCCAACAGATATAAGAAACGTACTTCCAATGATCCCTATTTCTTCCCTTCGTGCATTTAAGGATGTAAATAGTTCAGTGAAAAAATTTGAAGCTACAACCAATAAAATATCACTAAATGAAACGCCCAGCACAAAAGCAAGTCCTCCTTTTATACCATTATTAATGCTTTGTTTGATAATAGAAAAGAGGATTGGCCCAACAGATATTGTCAACAGAAAACCTAATGTAATTCCTTTTACCAAAGCATATATCATAATCCAACATCAATATAATTAGCACTCTTATAATGTCTTAATTGCTTAATCCCTCTTTAGCCAGAAAATCGTTCCAGTCCTGAAGCATTTTTCCTTTCATAACCCGTGGAAATTTATGTTGACTTCCAAGTTTTCCTTTCAGCTCCATAAATTTTAAAAACACAGCTTCAGGTAGTTTTTGAACAAAAATATTTTTCAAAGCACTGCTTCTTTCTACCGCATAATCATCATTCAATTTACAAAGGTGATCATCTATCTTCTTTATCAATATATCTGAATCCACTTCATCGTTGCATGCGATGTACCATTTATGTGCAAATAAATTTTGATAAGGAAACCCAATAACTGTGTATTCGGGTATAGAAATATTCAATTCATTACTTACCAGTTCAATAGACTTGTTCATATTTTCAACACTGAGGTGTTCTCCTACAAGACTTAAAAAATGTTTAGTTCTTCCCGTAATTACCACTTCATGCCTCTCCAGGTTTACAAATCTCACAGTATCGCCAATTAAATATCGCCATGCACCTGCATTTGTACTCATTAACAATGCATAATCCTTACCCAGTTCTACTTCGTGTACCAAAAGAGCTTCAGGTTTTTCAATCATCTTTCCATCAGTATCAAAATTTTTATCATCGAATGGCACAAATTCCATAAAGATGTTATTGTTTAATATCAGCTTCATCCCTTTTGCGTGTTCCCGGTCTTTGTATCCAATAAACCCTTCGCTGGATAAATAATTTTCAATATAAACAATGGGTTTTGCAAGGAGTTTCTCAAAACCTTTTTTATACGGTTCAAAAGCTACGCCGCCATGCACAAAAAATCCCAGGTTTGGCCATATATCATGTATTGTTTTAACCTTATAATGTTCAACAATCATTTCCATACACATCTGGCACCATGCGGGTACACCAACTATATATCCAATATCCCAATCCGGTGCTTTTTCTACTATTTCATTCAGTTTTTCATTCCAGTCTTTAATGCGTGCAATGCGTCCTCCGGGTTTATAAAAAGTTTGGAACCAAAACGGGCGGTTCTTTGCCAGTATCCCGCTTAAATCGCCTGCAAACCAGCCTGCTTCCCCTTTTTCAAGATCTGTAGCTCCGCCCAACATAAGAAAACCTTTTGTAACAGCATTGCGTGGCAGGTGATCATAACTAAAAAGCGAAACAAGTTGTTTTAAGTAATTAACCTGGTTGCTTCGTAACATAGCCCTTGTAATTGGAATATATTTACTGGATGCTTCTGAAGTCCCGGAACTAAGTGCATAATACTTTATTTTACCGGGCCACGAAACATCCGGCACACCATCAAGTGTTTGCTTCCACCACTCCTCATAAATTTTATTGTAATCATGTACCGGCACCAGCTCCTGAAAATTTTTATCTATATCCTGGCTTAATAGTATATCATCAAAATGATAATGTTGTCCGAATGCAGTAAATCTTGCTTTGGCAAGTAACTTCTTCAGCACCCTGGCTTGTTGCCTTCTTGCATCATTAGACCGGAGCTTTAATGCTGAAGCAATTGCTTTAGGTATTTTAAATTCTAATATACTTGCCATCCCTCTTGAGACTTTTGGTAATTAAAGTTAACGGCCAAGGGTTTATATTCTTCAACTACCGAGCCAACGGTAATTTTTAAGGATTAGTTTAGCTTCTGCTACAGGATCATACGTCTTAGCATACCATTGATTTATCTGTTGCAAATTTTCGACGGGAAGTGCTATGAAATTTTCTTGTGGCAAACCATTGGGTGCCAGAATACCTTTTCTTAAAGGAGGCAGTAAACCTGGTGGGGTAAAATAACTAACCCAGGTTTTTTTGCCTGCAAAAATATCTATTGCATTTTTTAATAATTTCTGTGTTTGCCTGTGAAAAATAAAATGAAGTGGAGCGGTTAGTAAAATAATAATGGCAAATAACATATCCATCAGCCTTTTGGTTCTCCTGTATGTTGGTTGCGATAAGTTATAACCTGCATCAGCGGCAATTACTTCACCAGTGTTGCCGCTAGAGTCGCTGCCAACAATACTGCTGCTTCCATTTTTGTGTATTCGCAATCGAAGCTTATTGCTTTTTTGAAATAAATTAATTGTGTCGTAATAGTTCATATTACCCACACAAATAATCATCTCTTTAGCATGTAAAGCGGGAGCCAGTTTTTTTACTTCACCAATCGATCCAAGTGCTTTTTCTTTATTACCACCAACAGCTATTCTTCCTAAAATTTTATTTTCTTTTCCGTATTCATCAAGCATTTCATGTACCTCTAAAAATTCTTTTTCAGAACCGGCAATTAATATATAAGGTGATTCTACTTCATCTGCCTGTTGTAAAAGCATTCCCGATTTCAACATTATCCAACGATTCAGGTGAATAAGAAAAAATGCAGAAATAGCACCTAAACTTAAAATACCTCTTGAGAATCTATATTTTTCAGGTAGGAGCGCATAAACAGCTAATAATACCAGCGTGGCAACTATTGTAGACCGCGTAAGGTCTTTGATTCTATAATATTTATTATACAAACCGGCATAATACGCTATAACCAGGTATACTATAGTAAAGGCCGGAAATGAAATTAATAGCAACCTTTCGGGGTATACAATTTCTGTACGAACAAAATGAACCCAAAATTCTTTTGCCAGCAAAAAAGATAAAAGTATAATAGTGGCATCAATAACAGGTAGCCCAATGTTTTTTATAAATTTTGCAGCGACGGACAGTAATGCACGAAACAGTATAGCAACCTGTATTGAAAAATTAAACACACCTGCTCTTGCTCCTCCATAATGTTTATGAACAAACAAGCTCATTGCATTATAAAACATACGAACATAATTCAGGCTTCCCCGCTTTGTACTTTCTCCCTTGAAGTGTATAATAGTTGTGTTGGGTAAATAAAAATTTTTGTACCCTGCTTGCTGCACCCTGTAACTAAGATCTATGTCTTCCCCATACATAAAAAACTGCTCGTCGAATAAACCCACCTTTTCTATTACTTCTCTTTTTATCATCATAAAAGCTCCGGCCAAAACATCAACTTCATTAGTTTGATGTTCATCTAAATGACCAAGATGATATCTTGCAAATGTTTTCGAATGAGGAAATAGTTTTGACAGGCCAAATAACTTGAATAAAGAAGTGAGGGGAGAAGGGAAAGAGCGTTTAGATTCTTTCAAAAACAAACCCCGCCCATCTATCATTCGTACGCCAAGCGCACCTGCATCAGAATGAGACTCTAAAAAAGTAAGGCATTTAATAAAACAATCTTCAGGAACAATAGTATCAGGATTTAAAAATACAATGTATTCGCCCTTAGCTATTGCAGCGCCCTGGTTACAGGCCCTTGCAAAACCTTTGTTTATATCATTTTCAATAACGAATATTTCCGGGAAACGCTCCTTTAAATAGGCAATACTTCCATCTGTAGATCTGTTGTCAACAACTATTATCTCTGCTGTTATTTCTTTTAGAGCTGCGCATAAAGAATACAAACATTGCTCAAGAAAATATTTAACATTATAGTTTACTATGACAACAGAAACTTGCAAGCGGTAAAGTAGTAGTGGTGCCAAATATAATATCAAAAACAGCACTTTACCAGTGCTTATATTTGCGCATGCTAAAAAGCACATTATTAGAAGCCATACACGAGGCCGCAGCGCAAATGCGAAGCTTCATTGACCAGGATTTTAAAGTAGAGAATAAAATAGGCATTAATAACCTTGTAACAGAAGTTGACCATGCCTCCGAAAGAGTCATTATAGAAACCATCAAAAGAAATTTTCCGGAACATCATATTCTCAGCGAGGAGTGTGGTGATCTTATTCAGGATTCGCAATATAAATGGATAATTGACCCTATTGATGGTACTGTAAATTTTGCACACCGTATACCTATTTGCTGTATTTCAATTGGTATAGAATATAACGGTAAAATGGCCATGGCAGCCATCTATAATCCATTCATGCATGAATTATATTTTGCAGAAAGAGATAAAGGTGCGGTGCTGAATGATAAGCCTATTAGTGTAAGCAAAAAAGAAAAAGTGGAGAATGCCTGCCTTGTTACAGGCTTTCCATATACCTATTTAGATGAACCTAATGGCCCGTTACAGGTATTTGAAAGATTTATTCGTAAAGGTATTCCTGTAAGGCGCCTGGGTTCTGCTGCTATTGATCTTGCCTGGGTGGCAGCTGGAAGGTTTGACGGATTTTATGAGCATAATTTAGAAGCCTGGGACAGTGCTGCCGGATTCTTATTGGTTGAAGAGGCGGGTGGAAAAGTATCTGATCTGAAAGGTAATCCATACAATCCTTATCAACCCGGTATTATAGCCAGTAATGGTCTTATGCATAAAGAACTTGTTGATTGGGTAACAGGAAACATTAATAATTAAATTTTAATTATGAGTGAATCAAGAACAGAAATATCTTCTTTGGGTGAGTTTGGTTTAATAGAGCATTTAACGAAAAACATTGAAATAAAAAATGCATCTACCATTGTGTCGGTCGGCGACGATGCTGCTGTTATTGATCATTTTGGTAAACAAACGGTTATTACAAATGACCTTCTTCTGGAAGGAATTCATTTTGACCTGATGTACACTCCGCTTAAGCATCTTGGTTATAAAAGTGTTGTTGTTAATCTCAGTGATATATATGCTATGAATGCGGTTCCTACACAAATAATACTTAGCATTGGCATCAGCAGTCGCTTTAGTGTAGAAGCTTTAGAGGAATTTTATGAAGGTGTATATGCAGCTTGTGAGGCTTATGACGTTGATCTGATTGGCGGCGATACATCTACTTCTCAAAAGGGATTTGTTATTTCGGTAACAGCACTCGGCGAGGTAGCTCCGGATAAATTTGTAAAAAGAAGCGGTGCCCAAAAAGGCGATTTACTTTGTGTTAGTGGCGACCTTGGAGCTGCCTTCCTTGGATTGACACTTTTGGAAAGAGAAAAACAAATCTTTATTGAAAATCCTACCATTCAACCCGATCTGGAAGGAGAAAAGTATGTTGTAGGAAGAATTTTAAAACCGGAAGCAAGAAAAGATATTGTTCAATTTTTTTCTGAAAAAGAATTACTCCCTACATCAATGATTGATGTGAGCGATGGATTAAGTTCCGAAATATTACATATATGTAAACAAAGCCGGGTAGGTTGTGTTTTATATGAAGAAAAAATTCCCATTGGAGAAGAAACAAAAATGGCTGCATTTAAATTCAATCTGGATCCAACTGCATGCGCTTTAAGTGGGGGAGAAGATTATGAACTTCTTTTTACCATTAAACAAGATGATTTTGATAAACTGGGTGGGATTGATATTGCAATAATTGGTTATATTACAGATGCCGAAGCGGGTTCAACTATATTCACAAAAGGTGGTGGCAAACATCCTATAACAGCACAGGGATGGAATGCTTTTAAATGATGTAGATTATTCATGAAAATTATTGTTCTTACCCTATTAATTTGTATTGCTTTAAGCAGTTGCTTTAGCTATAAACCTTTCTCTGCTTCAAAAAAATATTCAAAAGAACAGGTGCTGGGCGATTACAATTTATTTGAAAACATACTCACCACAACACATCCCGGTCTTTATTGGTATACAAGCAAGGATAGCATGGACTATTATTTTCAAATGGGCAGAGGCATGCTCCACGATTCTATGACAGAGCAAAAACTTAACCTTGTATTAAGCTATGTAATATCAAAAATTGGCTGTGGTCATACGAGTGCCAGGCCATCGAAACAGTTACTTAGGTACAGAGATACGGCGAGCAGAAGTTATTTTCCTTTTTATTTAAAATTCTGGCCCGATACCGCTGTGGCAACCTTTAACTTACACAGGAATGACAGCATACTAAAACGTGGCGCTGTCATTCAGGCTATAAATGGAAAACCTATGAAATCAATTGTTGATTCGCTTTTCCAATTTTTATCTACTGATGGTTATAACCTTACTCATAAATATCAAACACTAAGTAACAGGAATGTTTTTGCAGGATTATACAGCGGGGTTTTTGGCTCAAACAAAAGTTATACGATTGATTTTATGGATAGTGCCGGAAACTTTAATACTGCCGTTGTTCCGGTATTTACACCACCAAAAGATTCAATGCAAAAAGAAAAAAAAACAAAGCCTCAGCAACGCAGGGAAAGAAAAAAATTGCAATTAAGGTCGCTGCGTAATTTTAAAATAGATAGGACCAACCAAACAGGTATTATAGAACTCAATACTTTTTTAAGAAATGGAAGGTTGCCGAAATTTTTTAAATCAACCTTTAAAGAGCTTGAAAAGAATAATATTGAAAACCTTGTAATAGACCTCAGGGGTAATGGTGGAGGAAGTGTATCCAATTCAAATTTGCTCATTAAATACATTGCCAATAAACCATTTAAGATTGCTGATTCACTTTATGCTATTCAACGCGGCAGCAGTTATGGAAAATACCAGCAGCATAGAATCTTTAACTGGATGTTTTTACAATTAATGACAAAAAAGAAAAATGATGGTTTCTATCATTTCAGGTTTTACGAAAAAAGAAAGTTCAATCCAAAAAAGAAATATCATTTTGATGGAAATGTTTATGTGCTGAGTGGTGGAAATACTTTTTCTGCATCTACTTTATTTATGAGTATCGTAAAGCCACAGGAAAATGTCTTTATTGTTGGAGAAGAATCTGGGGGAGGCGCCTATGGTAATAATGCCTGGTTAATTCCTGATGTTACCCTGCCAAACACAAAAATCAGATTCAGGTTACCTCTTTTTAAATTAGTAGTAGATAAAAATGCACCAAAAGGTTATGGTGTACAACCTGACATTGAGGCTTTTCCTACTGCAGAAGATATCCGGCAAAACCGGGATTATAAAATGGAAAAGGCTTTATACCTTATTAATAATTTGCAAAAATAATTTCACCCCTTATTTCCATTTCTATGGCAGTATTGCAAACCTGTCCGCATCCCTCCAAAATTGAAACTTATCTCTTATTGTTTGCAGATGATCTTTATCTAATAAAACAGTATGAATATCTTCTTCATCTGCCTTATGATAAAGAACTTCACCCAATGGATCTACAACCATGCTGTCACCACTATGATAAATTTTATTACCATCATCACCCACACGGTTTACTCCAATAACATAACATTGGTTTTCTATTGCCCTGGCCTGCAATAATGTTCTCCAGGCAAGGCTTCGACGTGCCGGCCAGTTGGCAACAAATATTAAAACATCATATTCAAATGCTCCGTCTTTAGAAAATTGTTGCCTGGACCATACAGGGAAACGCAGGTCATAACAAACCTGCAGGTTTATTTTCCAACCACTTACAGAAGCAATCAACCGTTTTTGACCGGCAGCATAATGTTCATCTTCTTTTGCATAGGCAAAGAGATGTCTTTTATCATAAAAACCAAATTCACCATTTGGCAGCATCCACACCATCCGGTTATAATATTCTCCGTTCTCTTCAACCATCATGCTGCCGGTAATAATTTTATTTTTTTCTTTAGAAATTTTTTGCATCCATTCATGCGTAGGCCCCGGAAAGGGTTCGGCTAACTTCTGCGGATTCATACTAAACCCAGTGCTAAACATTTCTGGCAGAATAATAATATGACTATTGTTTATGCCCTTTATTTTTTCTTCCAGCATCTTAAGGTTTGACTGTTTGTCTTCCCAGTGTAGAAAAGTTTGAATGAGCGTAAAAGAAATTTTAGACATACGTTTAATTATTTTCAGCAACAATCATTTATCAATTAATTGCTGCGTTTGCCGGAATGCAAGATTAGATTCAAATCCTTTTTGAAGCAGGTAATCAATTGTTTTTCTTTTTCGAACAAGATGTTGCTCGCTCTTAAGCTGATCATATTTTTCTTCGGCAAGCTTTTGTAATGTTTTCAGGTAATCTTCTTCATCAATTGAGCTGAGCGCTTTTTTTATGCAGTATTCGCTTACTCTTTTCTCTTTCAAACCAAACGAAATTTTTTTCTTTCCCCAGCTTTTCATCCTGAATTTGCCACCTGCATATTGTATAGCAAATCGTTCTTCATTTAAATAATCTTCTTCAATCAGTTTGGCTATTATTTCTTGCTGGTCATCTTTGCGAATACCAAGTTCCCACAATTTTTGTTCTGCTTCATGATGGCTTCTTTCCTGGTAAGAACAATATTGTTTCAGTTTCTGATAAGCCTCTTCTTTGGTTAAATATTTTCGTTGCACCATTACAATATTATACTTCAACAAGTAGTTCCCTGCATTTAAATTCTCTTTCCAAAAGCTGGTCATAATAATCGGCTTTCTGAAAAAGCTCTCTGAACATTTCTATTCCATTTTCTTTGGTCATATCCAGGTCATACATAATGCATGATAAGGCTATGCTTTGTTTCACACAACTTAAAACCAGATTATCTATTTTATAATTTTCTTCAAGCAAAAATTTATACAATGGTTTTATTTTGCTTGTATCAGCGGGCAACATACATAAGTATGCATCGCCTGCTACAAAAAAATTATCAGGGTTATAATTAATTTTAATTTTTGCTGCACCTTCTTTTACCGACCAGTTATTTTGACCGTCTCTGGCTAACTTCACATCTTTGTTTAGCTCCTGCAAAATTTCCTCAACCACTTTTGCTACGCCAACGGGTTTGGCTTCTTTTTCCGGCATTTTAGGCAGCGTTACTTCTGTACCGCAAAAAGGACAATATTTTGTTGAGTCAATATTGCTTGGAAAGATGAGCGTATCACAACTATGACAGCGTGTTGACGGCTCGCCGCGGTGTGGTATATACATTTCCAATGCTTCCCGCAAATACATTACAGGAAGGGCAAAACCCAGGTTATCCCCACCACGAATGATAAATGAATTAACGCCTATCACTTCTCCCTTTTTATTAACAAGTGGACCGCCACTGTTTCCGGGATTAATTGCTGCGTCAATTTGTATGTACTTCAGTCCATCTCTTATGCGGTCTGCCTTTGATATTACGCCTTGTGTTGCAGTATAATTTAACCCGTAAGGATGTCCGATTGCAACAACTACAATTCCATCTTTTACATCGTCATAATTTCCCAATTTAATTTCGGGTATTTGCACATCCTCAGGAGGTTGTAAAAAAGCAAGGTCATGTTTTCTATCTGTGTACCAAACCCGTGCAAGTCTTCTTTCAAAAAAGCGACCGGCAATAGTGACTTCTGCATTTTTTGCAACCACATGTTCATTGGTTACAATCAGATCAAATTCTTTTACATAAAATCCTGTTCCCGTACTGGTCTGAGTAGCAATTTGAATGATAGCAGGTCTGTATAATTCTATAATCTGTTGCGTATCCATAATTACTTTGTTTCCAGGTTCAGAAATTCAATTTCCGTTGTGTACGATTGATTAAATACCATAAGGTTTTCAAATTTCAACTTGTCAGTCTTCATTTTTAATTCAGGGTATTTTGATCGCCAGTTGGCAAGAATGGTTTCAATGGCTTGTAAAATTG
>JACDAZ010000483.1 GCA_013695175.1 Flavisolibacter sp.
ACATCTATGTCAGGGTTATTATTAATCTGATCAAAATTTTCATAGTTGTAAATATTCTTATCAGGGATATTATATTTTCTCTGCCATGAAGTTGCTTTTGATGTCGTACCTGTTACTATGCCTGCCAGGTAACAATGCTTTGTTTGTTCCAGTGCCGGTGCCAACAGGTTTGTACTATAATTTCCAAGTCCTACAAGGGCTACACCTAATTTGTCTTTTTTCATTTTACAAGCGGATAAAATTGTTTGTGGAGAAAATACAATAGTAGCACAACCCAATGAGAGAGTTTTGACAATTTCTCTTCTGGTGAAATGTTTTTGCTTATTCATATTCTTAATAGTTTTATTCACCTGCCTGAAGTTAAAAATTTTGAGTTTTTAATTCACCATTTTCAACCCACCACCACTGATTATTTATGATAGCGCTTTTTTGTGGTTTAAATTTTTTAATAGAAAACATTCCGTTCCCGTTTTCTGTTGCCTGCATTTCATAAACCTGTAAACCTTTATTTTTTGCCTTCCATTGCAGAGGTTTTTCCGCCTCTGTTAACTCGGGAGATCTTGAACGATTCGTCTTGATAAAATAAGCTTTGCTTTTACCAAAAACGGTTGCCATTCCTTTTTCATCAATGCAAACAGCTGTCCTTTCATCAACTGCTATTCCATTAGGATAGATATTCCAGTCTTTAATGATCCTGCTCATGAAAACCACATGCCTGCCCTGGCGGTTTCTTGCAATATAATGTTGATCTGTAATAACATTATGTAAGAAAGGTGCTTTTAAAAAATCATTCTGATAAACAGTTACGTTTTTATGATAAGGATCCATAAGCACATCTTTAGAAACCGCACTGCTTCCTTCACCACTGTAGTAAATAGATCCAAGAATTGCACAACCAGCACTTGTTCCTCCTACAGGTACTTTTTTAATTTGGAGTAAATAGTTTATAGCCTCATTTGTTTTTGTGCCTTTCCAACTTTTCATATAAACAGATTGATCACCACCTGCAATAAATAACATTTCGGCATTTCTGATTATTCTGGCCACTTCCTCATTTTCAGCCAGGTCGCGATTGTCTATTTTTAAAGTTTCAACGGAAGCTACCTTGCCTAATTTAAACATGTAAGGGTTATAAGCATCTGTTCCCGAAGCCCTGATGATAACAACGTTACCACCACCACTACGTTGAATCATCCATTTAATGGCATCATCCACATCACCGCCACCTCCCATCAAAACAATGCCTGGTGTTACAGTGGTATGCACATCTGCCGTATCTCCAATAATGCCTAACGATGCCGGGCGGTTTGAAAAAATCTTAGATGATATTTTTTCAATTGTAATTTCTTCCTGTGAATACAACATAGAAGAAAACAAAAAACAAAAAACAAAAGACCAAAGTAGTTTCTGGATCATTAAATAATTTGATTGTGAGAATGTCATTTAAAATTAAACATTCCTTATTAGTTAATTTGAAATACAACATCACAGGATTTTGAACGTTGATAAAAAACAAGTTCCATTTTATGAGGTTTACAAGAATGTACCTGTTGAAGCGCTTCAGTTTTGTTTGTTTTATCCTGCAATTTTCTTTTACCACATTTTCTCAAAATACTGATACTGTTCTCGTTCTTTTTCCGTTTAATAAATCAGAACCCACAAGCAGTGAAATTCTCTCATTAAATAGGTTTATAAATAACCAGAAGCAGTATAGTGGAAAATCTTATATAGAGTTAAGAGGGCATACTGATTTAATAGGTACAGTAGCATATAACCAGGTTCTTTCAGAAAAAAGAGTTTCTTCTGTTTTAAATTACCTGGTTCAGAATGGAATTTCCTCAACTCAAATTCAATTAAAAAAAGGTTATGGTGAAACTGAACCATTGAATAATAACAATAATGATGTTGAAAGGCAAAAAAACAGGCGTGTAGAAATTATCTGGAGAAAAGAAATCGAACCTGTTATTGAACAAATAGAAGAACCGGTAACAACTCCAAAAGATACTGTTCGTGAATTTACACGTGAAGCAATAGAT
>JACDAZ010000485.1 GCA_013695175.1 Flavisolibacter sp.
CGTTGGGAGTTAATAGGAAATTATCAATTACCTGTAAAAGAAAAAATGCTTCTTTCGTTCTCGTATAATGATCATGATCAGGATAGCCGCTATGGTACTACTTCATATATTGCAAAGCAACGTATTGCGTTTTCACAATTAACTTGGGATAAAACATTTCAAAAACACGATCTGCTTGCCGGTGCTGCATTGCGTTATACCTATTATGATGATAATACACCTGCCACAGCCACTGCTGATACGGTAAAACAACAGAATATGCCTGATAAAATCTGGCTTCCGGGTCTGTTTGTTCAGGATGAAATAACCCTATCAAAAAATCATAAACTGCTGCTTGGATTTCGCTATGATCATAATTCTATACATGGCAGCATTTATACTCCGCGCTTCGCTTATAAATGGAGCATTAATGAAGAAAATATTTTACGTTTAAATGCAGGTACAGGTTTTCGTGTGGTCAATTTATTTACCGAGGATCATGCAGCATTAACAGGAGCAAGAAAAGTAGTTGTAGAAGAAAATTTAAAGCCGGAAAAAACATATAATGTCAACCTTAATTATTTAAAAAAGCTTTACTCAAATAACGGTCATTCTTTCCATTTTGATGTAAGTACCTGGTATACCTATTTTAAAAATAGAATTATACCAGATTTTGAAACAGACCCCACAAAAATTTTGTACAACAATTTAGATGGGTATGCTGTCAGCAAGGGCATCAGCCTGAATATAGATATGGCTTTTGCCAATGGACTTAAAATTTTAGCAGGCACCACTATACAGGATGTTTCAACAATAGAAGATGGTAGTAAGGAACAGCAAATGCTGACAGAAAAAATTGCCGGCACCTGGGCTGTTTCGTATAAAATTCAAAGGCTAAAGCTTGGCTTTGATTATACAGGAAGTATTTATGGCCCCATGCGTTTACCCCTGTTAAGTGAATTTGATCCAAGAAAACCTATGTCGCCAACATGGAGCCTCCAAAATATACAGGTAGTTTATAAAGGATGGAAAGGTGTAGAAATTTATGGTGGTATCAAAAACCTTTTAAACTTTACACCTGATAAGGGTAATCCTTTTCTTATAGCAAGAGCTCATGATCCTTTCAACAAGGATGTAGAATATGACGGTGGTGGAAAGGTATTGAGAACTGCAAATAATCCTTATTCTTTAATTTTTGATCCTACTTATGTTTATGCACCAAACCAGGGGAGAAGAGGGTTTTTAGGCATTCGTGTAACAGTAAAATAGTTTATGAAAGGCTTTAAAATGAGTAAGTGCAAAAACATATTTTTTCTTGTTGTTTTATTTTCTTTTACATCTTCAGCTCAGGATATAATTTCTTTTGAAAAGTTAGACAGCCTTCAACAAATAAAGGAAAAGCCAGTTATCATTTTCTTCTACACATCGTGGTGCAGGTATTGCCATGTGATGAAGAACAGTACCTTCAAACACAATGAAGTAAAAAATATACTGAACGAGAAATTTTATTTTGTTGCTTTTGATATTGAGGAAAAAAAAGACATCAAGTTCAGAGGAACAACTTATAAATTTAAACCTAACGGAATTAATACAGGTGTACATCAATTAGCGGAAAAACTTGGAACAACTGAAGGAGAACTCCGTTATCCTTTAATAAGTATTTTGAATACTGATTATGAAATCATATATCAAAAGGAGGGTTTTATTTCTTCAGGTGAATTTATTTTATTGCTCATTCATTTAAAGCTTTAGATGATTAAGCACTTTAAAAAATAAGAATTGCAGAAGCACTACATTTCAAATAAACAAAAAGTTCCTCCCACCCATTCTTTATCCTTATTGTATCGTACGCCAACCATCTTTCCTTTACTTAACCGTGCTAAATTTGTTGTAGCAACGGGTCGTTCTGCTGTAGGCTCCCAAAAATAAAATAATCTTATTTCAGCTTTGGCTGCTTCATCCGGAGTTTCAATAACTTTTGCATATTCAACTTTGCGTTGGATGATCCAATTTTCTTTATATGTTATGTTATCAATTTCATCTTTTGTAACATCAATGATCACCCCTTGTCCGGCAAAAGAAAAAAGTGGTTTTACTACATAATTTTGGAGATCAGCCGGCAACTCTTTTACTTCATTTAAAAATCTTGTTTTTGGAACATAAGGATGATCAATGAAGGGCAAACTGAATTTGCTGATGCGATAGAACCAATTTGGATGGGGAACCCAGGTTACATTCAGGTCCTGCTGAAATATTTTTCCTTTTTCCTGAATTTCCTGCGACTGTTGAAAAAGATCATCCAATATCAGCCGGTTATAAATTCTTTTTATTTGAACTTTTTTACCATCTTTTTCATAAAACAAATTATTTCCTTCCTGTATCAGTTGGGTTAAACAAACCGTTTTTATTTGAAGTAGCGATTCAGTAAAATGAAAATCAATTCTTGTTTTTTGTTTTTCAGGAAAAATTTCTAATAACACTACCTGCTCCGGGTCGGCATCTGCTACTATTATTTGCTTCAGTAAATTAATATAGGTTTCTCTGGTAAAACCGTTCAGGTAGGTTGAAAAATTTTCAGGTTGCCAAAAATGATGTGCATGTACTTCAGGAAAAAAAACCTGGTAAGCAAATAAACTTGGAAAACCCTGCATTTCTATCAATTGTGGCTCCAGTTCATTATGTTCATTTTTGCAAATACCAAAATCAAAAGCTATAAAATGTGGATGCCGATCTTCTTTGGGTACATTATAAGATGCAGGTACTGCATTTTCACTTTGTTGATGATAATCCTCAGTAGTGATTTTATCTATAATGGCTTCACAGGCATCAAGCATTTTCTGGGTAAACCATTTAGGTATAAATAAAGGAGTTTCTGCTGCTCTAAAATCTAGTTGCCCGGGATGAATATTATGAAGTTCTTCTAAAAACTGCCGATATTTTTCAGTTGTAAAATCCTTGTTGTATTGTGCACGCAAATGGGCTACCATATTCTCAGTTTAGCGGTAAGGTAGTTATAAATTTAAGCTGAAAAAGATAGGATGCAGCAACAAGTTTTTTATACTTCTGCAAGCTGTAATTGCTTAGCTGCTATAGTAAGAAAATTAGGTATTACATGAGCATATGTGAACATAATTTTATCCGGATCATTTAAATGCTCAATCATACTATGCCATTTTTCTTCACCGTGTTGCTCGATAACTATTTTCTTTTTCTCTTCTGTTTGCAGGTATATACTCATACCTTCAGCATCTGCTTCAGGATGAAATTGAGTTCCAATCATATAGTCATTAAATCTGAAACTCATAATGGCCTGATCAAGCGGAACATGAGGCCTGTATTTTTCTATACATAAAACCTGTGCTCCCTGTTCTTTCATTTTTTCAAATTCAGGCTTTATCACCTGCCAGTCGCGGCTGTCAACAACATAAAAAGGATCAGGTAACCCTTGAAAAATAGGATCTTGTTGCCCCTCGAGTAATACATGAACTGGAAAAACACCAAAGGCAGTAGATTTTCTTTTTACAACTTCTCCAATACCAAAGTAGCGACAAGCAATTTGAAATGAATGGCAAATAAAAAATACTTGCTTTTTTAAAGGATTCAATTCATTTCTGTTATAATCTTCAACAGAAGCTACCCAATCAAAATATTTTTTTTCCCAAATTTCACCATCACCATCCCATGGACTTCCTGGTCCACCACTTGAAATAAAAATATCATAAGAAAGATCAGGTACTTCATTATTCCTTCTTACATCAAATTCATCAAAGATTACCGGGGTAGCATGTTGCTCACTCCATTCCCTTATAATTTGCCTGATGCAGCGCATACCCTGGTTTTCTGCACCGTTATATAAATCTAAAATTGCTATCCTGATCATTGTTATTTAAACTTGGTTATAATACTGCAAGCTACTTGCCATAAACCCGTTCACCACCCAAATAAGTTGCTAAAACAGTTGTAGATAAAACTTCTTCTGCTTTAACAGTCATAAGATCCCTGTCAAGAATTATAAAATCAGCAAATTT
>JACDAZ010000492.1 GCA_013695175.1 Flavisolibacter sp.
CATTTGTGAAATCACCATTAAACCTTCACAAATTATTGCTGTTGTTCCAGTTCAATTCCTATCTTTTTCATAAGGATAGATGCATTTAAATTAGTGCAGATACCGGGTTTAAGTTTATAATCAAAATAGAGTTCATCATCCTTGTCCACCTGTACATCAAAATGATAATTCTCCAAACTTCCATTTTCATGAACTATTTGTGAGAGCTCCACATCGTGTGTTGCAATAACTGCAATTGATTGTTCTTTTATGAGTTGCCTGATCAAGGCTTTTGAACCTATATGCCTGTCAAAAGAATTGGTGCCTCTTAAAATTTCATCTAATAAAATAAACACCGGTTTGCTTTGCTTTACAGCTTCTATAATTACCTGCAGCTTTTTTAATTCAGCATAAAAAGTAGATGTATTTTCTGCAAGATTATCAGCAATGCGCATACTTGACATCAGTTGTACCGGCGATAGCTGCATTGATTCTGCACAAACAGGAGCACCCATTTGCGCTAAGACTACATTAATGCCTAACGAACGGAGGAAAGTACTTTTGCCGGCCATATTTGAACCGGTAACTAATGCAATTTTTCCCTTTCCTTCCATTTCAAAATTACTCGTTACCCTTTGATCTTGCAGCAGCAATGGATGTCCCAAAGCTGTTGCTTTTATGTAAAAATATTCTTTCTCAAATTTTGGAAAATGCCATCCCGGATGATTAAAATGAAGTGCTCCTAAAGAATTTAAAACTTCTGCCTGCTGAACTGCAAAGAACCATGTAGATACCAGGATTTTATTTTTCTTTTTCCAAGAATTCAATGCCCGCATTTGCCATACATCCCATAAAAAAAAACCATTCAGAATAATAAATACGAAAATATTCAGTCGTAAATCAAACCTTCCCAAAATCTTTTTTAATTGTTTTATTTGAATAGAAGCCTTTTCGTTTTCAATCTTTAGATCATTTTGTAATTGCACTAATAATGTGGATCTGAATTCTTTATTTTCTAACCATTGAACTAACTGTTCAAGCCCTTCAACCTGTGATGTAATTTTATTTAATTGTATATAAATCATGGACGGTTTTCTGCTTAGTGCCGACGAAAAAATAATATAAACTAAAACCAGGAAGGTAAATATCTGTATTGGAAATAACCCTGCAAAGGCTGCAATGGCTGAACTGACAGTAAGAAAAGCATAAACAGGCAAAAATATTTTCCAAACTAGAGAAGTAAAAATTTCATCCTCATTATGAATCCAGGTTTCAATTCTGTTTTGCATAACATCAGTAACAGGACTACGCATTGCAATGGCTTGTAATTGTTGTCTCCACTCCACTTCCCCGGATAACTCCTTTATTGCTTCATGTCTTAGTAAAATTTCATTCACAGGTAAAGGCTTGAGCATATCTAAAGCCAAAGCTTTTCTTCCCTGCTCTGTATAGCACCTGTTTATATATTGATATAATGAAGCCTTACCAAATACATCTAAATCTGCAGCATAATCATGAATGCCAGGTAAAAATTTCAAACCATCAAACCTTTCACCAAAATGATGTTGAAGTAAAGTAACTTCTTCGTTATTGATAGCAATTAAAGAATTTATATTCCTGATCAATCTATTGTTATCTGTATCTGCAGAAATAAGAACAATAAAAGCAATAAGCCCTGTTATCAAAGCCATCCAACCATAATAATCAGTATTATAGAAAAGCTGGTAACTTATTACAGCGGTTAACACCACAAGTGCAAGGCGAGCCCAACCAAAAAAATGTTGCTTTTTTCTTAGCTTTATTAAATTATTTTTTAGCAGATGCAATTTACCCTGGTATACCTGTAGCGGTTCCTTCATAGTTTGTTAATCATTTGTTTGTTTCAACATCTTCTGCACTATTGCACTTATTATAAGAACTCCCAGGGCACCAATAGCATTTAGCCATAAGAAACTTATATCAGGTAGAAAAGAAAAGGCTGCAATCTTGTCTTTAAAAAATAAAATAATGATAAATAATTCCACAATAAGAGCTGCTATAAAAATGGCAGTTCCTTTCACATGCTTTACATAAAAAGCTACCAGAAAAATTCCAAGTATAACTCCATAAAATAAAGATCCCAAAATATTTACGGCCTCAATTAAGCTTTGTCCCAATTGGTTTGCAAATTGTGCTACTACTATGCAAAATAAACCCCACCCTAAAGTATAATATTGCGAAATATGATATTCATTAATAGGTTTCCCTTTACCTGTTATACGCTGATGAAAGTCTACCACTGTACTGGCAGCTAGTGAATTTAAAGCCGCTGCAATAGAACCCCATGCGGCAAGAAAAATAATGGCTATCAATAATCCCTTTAAACCTGAAGGAAGATGTTCTTTAACAAAAGCAAGGAAGATATAATTTGTATCATTTGTATCCTTTGTACTTACAGATTTGCTGATATCACGAAAGCGACTCCTGTAAGTTTCTGCTTCTTTGTTTAATGAAGATAAATCTGCAGCCAAAACATTCATTGCTGCTTCATTTCCGTTTTTATCTGCCTCAACAAATCTGATAGCTACCTGCTG
Source organism: Flavisolibacter sp. (assembly GCA_013695175.1). Taxonomy (GTDB): domain Bacteria; phylum Bacteroidota; class Bacteroidia; order Chitinophagales; family Chitinophagaceae; genus Flavisolibacter. The sequence continues at coordinate 2,553 of JACDAZ010000492.1, forward strand.
TTTCTTGGCAAGTAAGGCGTCATAATCTGTTTGAAGCATACTTACAGAATCGCTGTATGGAGATGAACGTGCTTCATCTATCAATTTTGAATTAAATGATAAGGGAGCACCTGTAAATTGATAAAATGAAAAAATAAGTACCCCAATTAATAAAATAAAAAATTGCATAGGAATTTTCACCAACCCATTCAACAGTAATCCAATCCTGCTTTGATTATTATTTTTTGCAGTCAGGTACCTGCCAACCTGCGATTGATCTGTACCAAAATATGAGAGTGCCAGGAAAAAACCTCCGATAATACCACTCCACATATTATAACGGTCGTTCCAGTTAAAACCATTTTCATTTGTACCGGATGTAATAATATTTAATTTTCCTGCCTTACCTCCTATCTGCATGGCATCTATAAATCCAACGCCTTCAGGCATTAATTTCACAACAAAAAATCCTGCAAGAAACATAGCACTGAATATGATGATAATTTGCAATTGCTGCGTATAAGCTACTGCTTTGGCACCCCCTGCCATAGTATAAATAATCAGAAATCCACCCATAATGATATTGGTCCAAAATATATCCCAACCAAATAAAGATGAAAGAATTATAGAAGGAGCATAAATACTGATACCAGTAGAAAGACCCCGTTGTAAAAGAAAAAGAAAAGAAGTAAGTGTTCTTGTTTTATTATCAAACCTGTTCTCTAAAAATTCATAAGCTGTATATACTTTTAACCTGTTGTAGATGGGAACAAATGTGATGCAGATTACTACCATAGCCAGAGGCAAACCAAAATAATATTGAACAAACCGCATTCCATCTGCATAAGCCTGACCGGGTCCTGAAAGGTAAGTGATGGCACTTGCCTGGGTGCCCATGATGCTTAATAAAACAATATACCAGGGTAGGCTCCTGTTCGA
>JACDAZ010000496.1 GCA_013695175.1 Flavisolibacter sp.
TGGAAAGCTTGATTTGCACAAGGGTTTAGACAGGGAGGTGGATGACTTATTTATAACGGCTACATCACCACCTATTATTTACAACGATTTGTTGATCATGGGATCGAGGGTTGATGAAGGTGCAGCGGCAGCACCGGGTCATATTAGAGCCTATGATGTTCGTAGCGGCAAGCAACGCTGGATTTTTCATACCATACCGCACCCGGGAGAGGAAGGTTACAACACATGGGATGATCCTGAAGCTTATAAGTTTATAGGCGGTGCTAATGCGTGGAGTGGCTTTAGTTTGGATAAAGAAAGAGCTATTGTATATGCCAGTACCGGGTCAGCTTCATATGATTTTTATGGTGGTAAAAGAAAAGGCGATAATTTATTTGCAAACTGTTTGTTGGCACTGGATGCAAAAACCGGAAAACGCATCTGGCACTTCCAGGATATTCATCATGATGTCTGGGACCGTGATATTCCCTCGCCTCCTGCCTTGGTAACTATTAACAGGGGTGGTACTAAAATAGATGCAGTTGCCATTGCTACAAAAACCGGTTTTCTTCATTTATTTGAAAGGGCTACAGGCAAACCTATTTATGATATTGTTGAAAAGCCCGTGCCGCATCAGTCCGAACTAAAAGGAGAAAAACTTTCGCCTACACAACCATACCCGGCTATACTGGCTCCGTTCATGCGGCAACAGTTTACAGTTGAAGATATCAATCCCTTGCTTTCCCTTGAACCTTACGAAGAAGTGAAAAAAAGATTGGCCGGTTATAAGCATGATCATATGTATAACCCCCCATCACTGCAAGGCACAGTAGTATTTCCTGGGTTGGATGGTGGTGCGGAGTGGGGAGGTCCCACATTTGATCCTGAAACGGGTATTTTATATATTAATGCAAACGAAATGGCATGGGTTATAACAGCAGTGGACATAAGTACCAAAACAAAAACAAAAGAAAATTATGACCAGGCGGGAAAGCGCTTATACCAGTCTAATTGCATGACCTGCCATGGTCCGGATCTAAAAGGTTCGGGAAACTTTCCGACGCTTATTGGCATTGAAAAAAAGTATAAAATAGGGTCCTTAGATAGTTTATTACTATCAGGCCGTAGAATGATGCCGGCATTTAAACAATTGAATGTTAATGAAAGAGAAGCCATTGCTTCTTATGTACTAAATCTAAATGAAATCAAGGGAAAGGAATTTACCAATTCTAAGCTGGAGGATGTTTATAAATTACCATATTCCATTACAGGGTATAATAAGTTTTTGAGCAAAGAAGGTTACCCGGCAATTGCGCCTCCCTGGGGCACTTTGAATGCTATAGATTTAAACACAGGCAAACAGGTATGGAAGAACACACTGGGTCATGACACCACTTTTAAAAATGCCAAAGAATCTACAGGAACAGAAAATTATGGTGCATCAGTAGTGACTAAAGGAGGCGTTTTGTTTATTGCTGCAACCAAGGATAGAAAGTTCAGGGCCTTCAACAAGAGAAGTGGAAAATTATTATGGGAAGTTGATTTGCCGTCTCCCGGTTTTGCAACACCTGCTGTTTACGAACTCAAAGGAAAGCAATATGTTGTAATTGCATGTGGAGGAGGTAAGATGGGAACAAGATCAGGAGATAGCTATGTAGCTTTTGCGTTGCCTGGTAAGAAGGGATAGCTTTTTTATCTAAAATTTTATGGTTTAGTGAAAGGCACATGTGGTAGGAAATAAAAGCTTATAAATTGACTCAATATGTTTTTGAAGTCATAGAATTGAAATGCTGTCTCCGAAAGTCTTAGTACTACATGATAGTAAGGGACACTTATAAAGTAAAGAATAATTAAGTTTATTGATAATTCTTTCAAAACGATTATTGTTATATGCAAGTCTTATTAGGAGTTTTATTTCATTTTATTGGTGGCTTTGCCTCAGGTAGTTTTTACATGCCTTACAAGAAAGTCAGAGGTTGGTCCTGGGAAAGCTACTGGATTATAGGTGGATTTTTCTCCTGGTTGATCGTTCCACCACTGGCTGCATGGCTTACTATCCCTAATTTCTGGAATATCATTACAGAAGCAGGTAACTCCACTTTATTTTATACATATCTTTTTGGTCTTCTCTGGGGTATAGGCGGTTTAACTTATGGTCTTGGTGTTCGTTACCTGGGGGTCTCTTTAGGCAGCAGCATCATACTGGGTCTCACCATGGTTATTGGTTCCCTGGTGCCATCATTTTATTATCAATTTTTCCCGGTTGAAGGAAAAGATTCTTTTGGGACAATAGCTACCAGCAACTGGGGGCAAACTGTGTTAGCCGGTATGTTAGTTTGTATACTAGGTATAATCTTTTGCGGAAGGGCAGGTAACATGAAAGAAAAGCAGTTGAGAACTGCTTTAACTACGGACCCTGTAGATGACAAAAAGCTAGTTTTTTCAAACCCTAAAAGAGTTTTGGTGTCAGAATCTATAGCTGCTGATAATGGCTACAATACACCTGTTTTTGAAGAAGTAGCGGTTACGGCTGAAGCTCCACCATCTGCTCATGGTCCGGTAAGCACAGCAACAGAATACAAGTTTACTCTTGGTCTGACTGTGGGTATTATCTCTGGGCTGCTTAGTGCCTGTTTTAATTTTGGTATAGAAGCAGGTGCACCTATGGCACAAGTGGCCAATAATTTGTGGAAACAAGCAAATACGAGTAGCACAATTGAATTTCTTTTTAAGAATAATGTAATTTATGTAGTTGTGCTTTGGGGAGGGCTTACCACCAATTTAATCTGGTGTATGATATTAAATGCCCGTAATAAATCTTTTAGTGATTATGCGAATGCTAAAACACCATTACTAAAAAATTATTTGTTGTCGGCTTTGGCTGGTACCACCTGGTTCCTGCAATTTTTTTTCTATGGAATGGGAGAAAGCAAGCTGGGTAATGGTGCTTCTTCCTGGATACTGCATATGTCATTTATTATTCTTGTAGCCAATGTATGGGGTTTGGTTTCCAATGAGTGGAAAGGAGTGTCATCAAAAGCAAGAACAACACTTTTTCTAGGTGTCGCCATCATTATTGCCGCTGTATTGATAATTGGATATGGCAATACGTTGAAGCCGTGATAACAAAAAGAAGTAAGCTATAATATGAAATTAAAATTCTGATAAAATACATTCAATGCCAGTTACATCAACATTTCAGCATGTTAAAAATTTATGGGATGAGGCTAAAGCTGCTGAGTTAGAAGGTGATGAAGTAGCCTTGCTTATCTACCGTTCCATTTTATTAGGTGCAGATTTACGTTTAACTAATTATGGTGGTGGTAATACATCCTGCAAGGCCATCGCTAAAGATCCTTTAACGGGTGAAGAAAAAGAGATTATGTGGGTGAAAGGTTCCGGAGGTGATTTAGGAACAATGAATAGAAATGGCTTAGCTGCACTTTATGTTGACCGTTTGCGTAATTTGGAAAAAGTTTATAGAGGAATGGACCAGGAAGACGAAATGGTAGAGTTATTTAATTACTGTATTTACGACCTTTCTTCTAAAGCGCCTTCTATTGATACACCACTTCATGGATTTTTACCATTTAAACATATTGATCACCTGCACCCGGATGCATCTATAGCCATTGCAGCTGCAAAAGATGGGAAGCAAATAACTCAAGAACTTTTTGCAGGCACTATAGGCTGGGTAGACTGGCAGCGCCCTGGTTTTGATTTGGGTTTGAAACTACGCCATTGCCTGCAGGACAATCCAGGTATCAGGGGTATTATTCTGGGCTCTCATGGTTTATTTACCTGGGGCGATACCGCCTATGAAAGTTACATGAACACGCTGGAGGTCATTGATCGCTGTACACAATATATTGAAGATAACCTGGCTAAAAACGGGTCTATTTTTGGTGGCGCTAAAATAGAGGCTTTGCCAAAAGAACAACGTTTAAAGCAGGCTGCTGCCTTAGCGCCGGTACTACGTGGCTTTTGCTCTACAGGCACTAAAATGATAGGTCATTTTACCGATGATGAGCGTGTATTGCAGTTTATCAACTCTAATAATCTGGAGCGTCTGGCTCTTTTAGGTACTTCCTGCCCCGATCACTTCCTGCGCACAAAAATTTGTCCTCTTATACTGAACCTGGAAGGTAATGAAGACCTGTCTGATATTGCAGCAGTAAAAGAAAAGCTGGCACCTCAATACGGAAAGTACCGGCAGATCTATGAGGATTATTACAACAATTGTAAACACGATAACAGCCCCGCCATTAGAGATACAAATCCGGTGGTACACCTATACCCGGGTGTGGGTATGTTTACCTTTGCTAAAGACAAACAAACAGCACGGGTAGCTGCAGAATTTTATATTAATGCCATCAACGTAATGAGGGGTGCTGAAGCTATTTCTGAATACACTTCACTGCCAAGGCAGGAGGCTTTTGATATTGAATACTGGCTGCTGGAAGAAGCAAAGTTACAACGCATGCCCAAGCCAAAGCCCTTGAGTGGCCGAATTGCCCTGATAACGGGCAGTGCCGGGGGTATTGGTAAAGCCATTGCCAAAAAGTTTGCAGAAGAAGGTGCTTGTGTGGTTATCAATGATTTCAACGAAGAGCGCCTGCAGGGTGCGATACAGGAGTTCCAGAAAAGTTTTGGTCGTGATACCGCTGCTGCCACACTACTGGATGTAACTAACAACGAATCCATTGAAAAGGCCTTTGAAGAAGCGGCACTTGCATTTGGTGGCGTAGACATTATTGTCAATAATGCCGGTATCTCCATCTCTAAAGG
>JACDAZ010000515.1 GCA_013695175.1 Flavisolibacter sp.
CCTCTAATGCTTTCACCTGTTCTGCTTTAGGAACTGATTTAGTAATGACCTGACCATCTCCTCTTAATGCATAATTATAAAATAGGCCTCCCACTATTTTTGAAGCAGCCTCTAACTGATACCGGTGGAAAAAATATACCGGCACTAAAACATCTTCCAGAATAGCCATAGGCATGCCCTTACGAATGTTGTTTTCACCAAAATTCTCCAGCGCTTTTGCTCTTATTTTCATTACAGAAGTTAATTCATCAGATGCATTGGTGCCATTATCCCATAAATGTGCTTGTGGATGCAAACCACCCGGTGCACGGGCATCACGATCACTGATGAATTGAAGTCCTTTAGCATAAGCATCGGTCAATATTTTATTTAAAGCTTCTTTTTCATTTACGGCTTCCGGGTAGTCCTGGTAGCCCCACCTGATAGCTACTTTATCCCATTCACCAATCTTCAGATCATAAGCATCTGAAAGATCAATTTTATTATTAACAAGAGTTACGGCAGGATGAGGATAATCCATGACACTGGCCCTGCCGCTTACACTGGCAGCATAATTATGCATCAAACCAATGGTATGTCCTACCTCGTGTGCTGATAATTGCTTCAGTCTGTTTAGTGCCATTTGCAGCATAGGATCATTAGAGGCTACACTATCGTTTTCAAAAGGTGCCAATAGCCCCTGAGCAATTAAATAATCCTGTCTTACTCTTAATGAACCCAGGGTAACATGTCCTTTAATAATTTCACCCGTTCTTGGATCAACAACCGATGCTCCATAACTCCATCCACGTGTTGAACGGTGAACCCAGTTAATTACATTATAACGTACATCCATAGGGTCTGCATCTTCGGGTAAAACTTTTACCTGGAAAGCACCTTTATAACCTGCAGCTTCAAAAGCCTGGTTCCACCATCTTGCTCCTTCTAAAAGTGCGGATCTTATAGGTTCAGGTGTACCATTATCCAAATAATAAGTGATAGGTTTTACTGCTTCTGAAACCGGCGCAGCAGGATCTTTTTTTTGCAGGCGATGGCGTACTATATAAAACTTTTCAATGGGTTCTGAAACAGGGGTGCTGTAATCGTAAAAAGATATGGGTATAAAGCTGGAACGTGGATCAAAAACCCTTGGCTCGTACCCGGGTTCGGGAAGTTGAACAAAAGAATGATGTATACGTAAAGAAATAGCTTCCGGTGAGGGAGTAACAGATTGAACAAAATTTCCAATCTCTCCATCTGTATTAACTAAAGTTATAGTTGTTTCTATTTCAGAATTTAAAGGAAAATTTTTTGTTTGAGGTAGGTAGAAGGCAGACCGGTTTTTATCAAAAACATAATTTCCCTGCTTTGCAGTTTTTAAACGCTGTGCTGCACGGATGGCGTCTCTTATAAAGAAATCAGTTGCATCAATTAAATATTTGTTTCCTGTTTCTGCTTCAATGTTAAATCCCCACAAAACAGATTGAGCAAATGATTGTTCAACTGCCCTTTTTTCTGCTGCATCTTCAGTTACGGCACGATAACGATAATTGGGTTGTACAAGAAGAATTTTTCTGCCTGTCTTTGTAAATTTTACAATTTTTTCATCACCGAGTAAGCCCCTGTCCAATCCAATATCATTTGAACCAAGACCTGCAGGTAAAGAACTAACATACAGAAATTCATGATCAAGCTTAACTACTTCAAGTAAAAATTTTCCTGTTGCCTCATCCCAATAATAATTTATAAAACCTGTATGTTTTTTAGCTTCTTTTGTTTTTTCATCAATAGAAGCAAGTTTTTGAGCACCTAAAAAAGAAGGTAGTAAAAGCAACATGAATAGCAAACGCATAGGAGAAAAATTATCTCCTGAAGATAAAGAAGTACTTAATAAGCTTGTTTTTAAAATGAGGTTACTTATTTTTTTTCCACCACCTGTAGCCAATAAAACCTACAATAGCAAAGGGAGAAAGTGCTAAATATAAAATACCCATATTTAAACCGCGGGCAGGTTTTTCACCCATTTGTGAAGCTGTTTTTGTACAAATAGAACACTGGGCTTCAGCTGCTACAGTAAAGAATAGCAGTGAAAAAATAAGGAGAGAAGCAAAAAGATATTTTTTAAAAAACCTTTTCATATTTCCAAAGGTATTAAAAGAGCAGCTTATAATAAGCAACGGATATTTTGAGGAATTCTACTTTAAAAGACCACATTTTTTTGAAAAATTGGCATTGATGTGGTTTTGCAGACACTGGGCTCTTAAGGCAGAGAACGGATGAGTTCTGAAAAAATCTTCTACCTTATTGTATTCATTCTCTGAGCTCGCCATTTTTCTCCAAAAACTTACGGCTGCACACACATCCTGGTCTAGTTGAAACGCAAGATCTGTTCCGTAATAATCAGCTTCCAGTTCATTTTTTTGATTAAAAGAACCCGTTAGTATTCGTTTAATGGAAAATGCTGTTAAGCCATTTTCTTCACCAAAAATCTTATTGGAAACATGTAATTCCTGTATTGTGCGTTTTATATGGCCCTTTTCTGAATGACCAATCTCGTGCCCTACTATAGCATATAATAAAGCCGTTTTTCCTTCACATTCCTCATACATGCGTTTAGTTACATAAATGCGTCCACCAAAAGTAAAAGCATTAATGGCCGTATCGTCTAAAGCATAAATATGATAATCTATTTTACTGGGCACTTCCCTTACAGCCAGTAATTCCTGCATAACCTGGTTGAGGTGCGAGTTAATTTTCGTATCATCAAGCATCTTAAACGTTTTGCTTTCTACAGCATCTTTATGGAAAGCGGCCCCATATTCATTTTGAACTTCATCTGTTATAGTTTTTTCACTGACAATAAGGTCACGAACAATATCGCCTCCCTTGCCCAACATCCTGTTTACACGGCCTGCACTTACAGTGCTGTCAAGGCATGCATAGGAATAGGTCATTTCCTTTTGTTTCCTTTCTGCAGGTATCTGCGTGTCAATAAAATCGCAGGTCAGAAGTAAAAAGCTTATAACAATGGTGATGGTCATTTTTAAAAACATGTTTAAAACACTGCAAACAATCGGCCAGCAGTGTTGGCGGTATGCATAAGCATAAAAAAAGCCACCCTTTAAAGATGGCTTTCAAATTATAGTTAAAGTTTAAGCAGCTTCCGCACTTAAACGCTTTTGTTGCTTTTTTCTTTCTTCTTCATCAAGAATCACCTTCCTCATCCTGATGTTTTGTGGAGTTACTTCAATACACTCATCCTGCTGAATGTATTCCATGCATTCTTCTAATGACATTTCCTTTTTAGGCTGAATATTAGTTGCGGCATCGCTACCACTTGCACGGTGATTGGTTAGCTTTTTACCTTCATTAGAATTAACAACAATATCACCCGGCTTATTGTTTTCGCCTATTACCATTCCTCTGTAAACATCCTCACCAGCATCTACAAAGAAAAATCCACGATCCTGTAATTTATCCAAAGAGTAACCTGTTGTAGTTCCATTATCCTTTGCTATTAACACTCCGTTACTGCGCCCGGGAATAGGTCCCTTCCAGGGTTTGTACTCACTAAAACGATGGTTCATTACCGCTTCGCCGGCAGTATTTGTAAGCATTTGTGTACGCAATCCGAGTAAACCACGTGAAGGAATTTCAAATTCAAGGTGCTGCATGTCTCCCTTGGTTTCCATTACAAGCATTTCACCTTTTCTGCGGGTAACAAGGTCTATTACTTTTGACGCATACTCCTGTGGCACATCCACAACAAGAGTTTCAAAAGGCTCGCATTTTTTACCATCAATATCTTTTCTAATCACTTGTGGCTGACCAATAGTTAGTTCATAACCTTCGCGACGCATGGTTTCAACAAGCACACCCAGGTGTAATATACCACGACCATAAACCATAAAACTATCGGCGCTTTCTGTATCAAATACTCGTAAGGCCAGGTTTTTTTCTGTTTCCTTCATCAGCCGGTCGCGCAGGTGGCGGGAGGTAACAAATTTTCCGTCTCTCCCAAAAAAAGGTGAATTGTTGATACCGAACTGCATGTTCATCGTGGGTTCATCCACACTGATAACGGCTAGGGCTTCAGGATTGTCAACATCTGAAATGGTATCACCTATATTAAAATTTTCAAGTCCCACTACAGCACAAAGATCACCGGCGATAACTTCTGTTACCTTTTTTTTGCCCATACCTTCAAAAACATATAACTCACGAACCTTCTGCTTTTTAATAACTCCATCAGCCTGCATAAGGGCTATTTGCTGATTTTCTTTTATAGTGCCGCGGGCAACAGAGCCAATAGCAATTCTACCAAGGAAAGAAGAGTAGTCCAAAGAAGTGATCTGCATTTGCAGTGGTCCTTCAGCAACTTTTGGTGGAGGTACATGTTTTAAGATGCCATCAAGCAAAGGTGTGATATCGCTGTTTTGTGTCAGGCTATCATTAAACCAGCCATTTTTTCCGGAGCCATAATAGGTAGGAAAATCCAACTGTTCTTCGGTGGCATCAAGATTAAAAAATAGTTCAAACACAGCATCATGCACTTCGTCAGGGCGGCAGTTTGGTTTATCTACTTTATTAATAACAACTATCGGTTTTAGGTTTAGGTGCAGGGCTTTTTGCAATACAAATCGTGTTTGAGGCATAGGACCTTCAAAGGCATCAACCAATAATAAAACACCATCAGCCATTTTTAAAACTCGTTCCACCTCTCCACCAAAATCGGCGTGACCGGGAGTGTCGATAACATTTATTTTAACACCATTATACACTACGGCAGCATTTTTACTGAATATGGTGATACCTCTTTCTTTTTCCAGGTCATTGCTGTCCATGATCAATTCACCGGTATCCTGGTTGTCACGAAAGGTTTTTGTAGTATGTAAAATTTTATCAACCAGTGTTGTTTTTCCATGGTCAACGTGCGCAATAATGGCAATATTTCTGATATCCATAAATTATTTAAAGGCAAAAGCTTAAAGTGAAATCAAAAGAATTTCATGAATTGAAATTCTACGAAAGATTACTCTTTAGTTTTTTTATTAATAAGGAGGCGCAAAGGTAAGTTAATTAGGCGGGGCAGAAAGGCAAAAGCAGAGAGTTAACAAAAACTTTCAGAGCTTTAAAAGGAGAGGGCAATCAGTAAAATAGTTGCTATCATCAAAATTAAAATAAAAAATATTCTGCCTCTATATCTTGAGTTGCGGTAAGTTTTAAAAACACCCATAAAAGCAACAGATAATGAGGCGGCAATAGCTAAAAG
>JACDAZ010000002.1 GCA_013695175.1 Flavisolibacter sp.
GATTTGGATTGATCAAAAAATTAAAGTCTCCTGGCACAATTGCAGAAGGCACTTGAAAAATCAAATATTTTGATTCAACAATAAATTGATCACCTATATTTTGAGTGCTATTTGAATGTGGGTTGGAGCGCCAATCTGCTGGCATATCTTTTTCAGCCAATTTTAAGATACTAGCTGTATCGGAAGTTTTAATAGAAATCAAAAAATAATCTTTGGGCACAATACCTACTGGAACATGTATTGCCACTTCAGCAAACGCTAAAGCCCGGGATTGACTAGAATATAGCATCGCAACCCCCTTACTGTTCCATCTGCCTCCATATAATTCAGCACCTTTGCCAGTAAGATCTAAATGGTATTTTCCTCTGCTTAGTCTATAAACTATCATGCTAAGACGCCATGTTCAATTCTTCCTAATTCATCCTTTACCATACCAACTCCAAACTTGGTATCCAGTAGCTCTTTTGGAGTTCTTCCTCCCAATGCTATCGATTTGGATTTCAACCATACATTAAAATTGTCCTTATCTCCAAACACATCAACTCCATATTCATAAAGCATAATTAATTCTATGATTCTCTCTGATTGTATAGGTTGAAAAGATTTCTTTTCTTTTTGATTTCGTTGAATTGTTCTCTCTGAAAGTTGAAGATAATTTGCCCACTCTGCTAATGAAAAAGGGGCATTACCAACTATTTTTTCAAATTCATTGAAAGAGATTCCTGTTCGGACAGCATCTATTATAGCAAGAACATTCTTGTCATCTGCCGACTTGTATGAAAATATAGAATCATTCTTTGAATGTCTATCCAAACCTTTTTTTGCTGACAGGGTAAGGCTTTTTCGACCGCTCAATAACGCCTTTTTTTGAGTAGTCATTCTACCAATTGATTTTGAACGACTACTGGGTCTCGTCTTCTTTACATCTAATTTGCTCTCTGCTCGTCGTTTCATTTTTCCACTCATGCTACTAATTTATGGAAAATTATGAATATTGTCAAAAAAATTACGACAATTGTCGTTAATTTGGGAAAATTGTTGTTTAAGATATCTATGGTTTCTTTTCTGTAGGTCTAAGTATTTAAGTCCATCAATAAAATAGCGACAATTTTTAGTTGTCAATATGTTTTAAATGACAAGCCAGCTGTTTTAATAATAGCGCTGAGTGCAGTCATTTTTTGATCCTTTAAGGTTACTCGTCTAACATTCTTTAAATTATAGAAAACCCAAACACTTTCTTTTTCCTGGTACTTTTTTGTGGAATGATCCCGTTTGGAGTAATGTATCATACATCTAATTTTACATTGAACTCTACATGCTCCGCGAATTGGATAATAATCAATTTTTCAAATTTATCTCTTTAGTTGCTATTTCAATATTCAATAATTGCATTTAGTTCTTCTTCGCAATAAATACAATAAGATTGTTTTTATGTTGTTGTTCCACATTCTTTTTACTATTGTATAAACGCACTCTGAATAGATTTTGCTTTGATAGAGCGTAATCAAATTTCTTTATACTTTTTTTCTTGCTTCTTGCTTCTTTTATCTTTCAGCAATTCAATAAACGGTGGCAGAACAGAAAGAATGATGATACCTAAAATTACATAAGTGAAATTATTTTTAATAACAGGAAGTCCGCCGAAGAAATAACCCAAAAAAAGAAAACTGGTTATCCAAAGAACAGCACCAATTACATTATACGATGCGAATTTTTTGTAGGACATAGTACCTACACCGGCTATAAACGGAGCAAATGTGCGTATAATAGGTATGAAGCGGGCGTAGATGATGGTTTTACCACCATACTTGTTATAAAAATCTTGTGTTTTTTGCAAGTATTCTTTTTTAAGGAATTTTACCTTGCCACTAAAGGCTTTTGGGCCAATGTAGTTACCAACATGATAATTAACTAAATCTCCTATAATTGCAGCAATAATTAGTATTACTGTCATAAGCATAATGCTTAAACCACTTTCAGGATTTGCAATAATAGCACCGGTGGCAAATAATAAAGAATCGCCTGGCAGGAATGGCGTTACCACAAGACCGGTTTCAGCAAAAATTATTAAAAATAAGATCAGGTAAGTCCAGGTTTTGTAATCGCTTACTATAGCTACAAGGTGTACGTCTATATTAAGGATGAAATCAATAATTGTTTGAATGGCTTCCACTATTGGTTATTTTTTGGCCAAAAGTAAAAGTGGCGGCCATATTATTTGTTCAACTGATGAAGAAATACTTAACAATTGCTGTTAAAATTTTTAATGCTGATTTTTAAAAAAACTCAATGGTTAACTACACTCAATACAAACGCCATGTATCACTACCTGCACATTATCGGCATTATAACCTTGCGGTAAATTTAATTTTGGAGAAACAACATCATCTAAACAAATAGTTTTTTCACAATTGCTGCATACAAAATGTACGTGATCATCATGATGATGTCCTTCAGTGCAATCTTTACACAAAGCATATCGTACTGAATTATCAGAAGTGGGAATGGAATGAATCAAACCTTTTTCTACAAAAGACTGAAGCGTTCTGTAAATTGTAACTCTATCAAATTTTTCACTTGCTTTTTTTTCTATATCACCATGGGCAAGTGCATCTTTTGTTTCTAAAAAAATAGAGAGTATTTTTTTCCTGCTTTCTGTAATGCTTAAATGCTTTTTCTTTAAAAGCTCGGTTGACCTGTAATCCAAAGTTTTTGAAGAAACATTATTCATCAGCAGTTTCTTTTAAAAGTTTTGGAATAGCATTGATCATTTCCTTTATTTCGCTTTGTTTTAATGCATCATAAATTCTCACTACTTCTCCTTTTTTATTTACCAATGCTATAAACTGGGAGTGCAAAAAATCATCATCTACATTTTTTACGTGGTTTTTAGGATCATCAATTTTATAGCTATGTCTTGCCATGCTGTAAAGGCTGTCTTTTCTGCCGGTAAGAAATACCCATCTCTTTGTATCAACTCCCATAGAGTCTGCATATTGTTTTAACCGTGCAGCAGAATCAGTTCCCGGATCAGAAGTATGTGAAAGTATCAGAAAATCATCTTCATTTTTATATTTATCATACACCAAACGCATGTTGTTATTCATCTTGGGACAAATGCCTTTGCATGTAGTAAAGAAAAATTCAGCCGCCACCACTTTTCCTTCAGTATCTTTTTCGGAAACCGTTTCACCATCCTGGTTAGTAAATGAATAAGGAGCTACATAGCCGATAGGCGGAAGGGTTGGCTTTGCAAAGCCCGGTATTAAAAATGACATGGTCACAAAAAAACCAATCACCAATACGGAAAAGAATACAATATAAAAGATCTTTCTTTTGGACATGATGCAAATTTACTAAGTTGTAGATTGCTCCCTGTTAATAAGCTTTTCCTTACTTAAATTTTAATCTTTTATATGCAAAAGCTGTTTTTACTGGTATTACTAGCTTCTTTTTCTGTAGCTGCTGCTCAATCAAAATGCGAAAATGGGATCAGGGGCATATTACATGAACAAACTGCAGCCTGGAACAGGGGCGATATTCCTGCTTTTATGAACGGCTACTGGCAACATGATTCATTGATGTTTATTGGAAAGAACGGAATTGTATATGGCTGGCAGCAAACACTTGATAACTACAAAAAGAATTATCCGTCACCCGATGCTATGGGCAAGCTTTCGTTTGATATAATAAAAGTTGATAAGCTCTCTTCTAAATATTATTCAGTCATTGGTAAATGGATGCTGGTGCGTTCCATAGGTGATGTGAGCGGGCACTTCAGCCTGTTGTTTAAAAAAATAAATGGTCAATGGAAGATTGTGTCAGATCACAGTTCCTGATCAAAAATCATCTCTGAATTTATGTTTCCAGGATTTGAAAAAATAACGAATAAGAAGGATTAAAGTAGCAAGAAATACAATGTAAAAAACAATATTATACCACCTGATGCTGACTTCAATAATAGCCAGCCTGAAATAAAGTCCTGACATAGCCATAGTAAGCATCCACACCAGTCCAAAGGAAAATGAATAGACAATTTTCCAAAAATATTTTCTCATTTCAGGGTCCATGCCCTGGTTGTATTCATCCATTTTTTAAGGTACTAATAATGCATGGAATTGGGTTGAGTCGCCATTGAAAACATTAAAATCCACTTTAGATAAAATCCCATTTACTTTTCCCCTTTCGCTGTGTTGCCAAAAGCTCCAGTTGCGGCTGATGCGTGGCTGGTGTGGTTGCAGGTAATGGGCCACCCATAAAGGATAATCATCAAAATGTCCCCGCAAATGTCTTTTATAAAAATCAGCGCCTGTATAAATGATCGGTTTTACTTTATAATAATTCTCAACGGCATCAAGCCATATTTTTACTTCTTTTCTTAATACAGCAGAAGAAACACCAAATGTTTGCTCCACATCAAGTACGGGTGGCAGGTCACCACGTTCCAGCTTCACCGCTTTTAAAAAATTACCTGCTTGTTTTAATCCGTCTTTTGATGCAATAAAAAAATGATAGGCACCACGCGTTACACCTGCTTCTTTAGATCTTCGCCAGTTGTTTTTAAAATGCGGGTCCACTCTTTTTAAACCTTCTGTGGCTTTTATAAATGCAAAATCTATTTTAATGCCTGCCACCTCCATTTTTTTTACTGCTTTCCATTGAATGCGTTGCTGGTAATGTGAAACATCAATACCGTGAATGGCATAACGTGTGGGCATGGGAATGCCAAATTCTTCGTATTCTATAAAGCTTGTGTCTTTACTGAGGGCCCACAAATAAAAAAGATAAGCAAGACCGGAAAGTGAAAGTATCAATACAAAAAGAATAAACCT
>JACDAZ010000022.1 GCA_013695175.1 Flavisolibacter sp.
ATAAACTAACTTCTATCCATACAGACAATACATTTATTTATGCGATTCCTATTAATTTTTTTGTTTTTTCCAGCAATTTTATTTGGTCAATCAAAAAAGAACTCAAAAGAAACTCAAACAATAGTTAGTGGTGTTTTACCTGACTTAAAGAATGAAACAATTATTTTAATGCCTGTTGATGATTACTTCCCTGGATTAATAAGAAATGGTGCATATCAAACAGTTAAAACGGATAGCCTGGGGAGGTACTTTTTTAGCTTTTTGCCAAAAAGCTCAAATTTCTATCAAGTAATTCAAAATAATTATCATCGGTTAAAGTTTGATATTTATTTAGAACCAGGAGATTCTTTATTTATAGAGCAATCATCATGGTCTGACATCCCTAAATTTTCAATTAGAGGGAAAGGCAGTGAAAAACTTAAACATTTAGAAAAAGATTTTTCCACTTTTACCAGGAATGAATCATTTTATGATAAAATACAGGGCAACTATTTTCCTACAGAACTTGATTTCAAGAAATTCATAGACAATATTCATTTTGAAAGAATTAATGCCCTGGCTTCATCCACAGTAATTCCTGATGTAGTTAGAAAATACCATTTAAACACTTTAAAGGCTGAAAGAGCTGGTTTTCTTTTGGAACATTTGGAAAGAAGGAACTATATTATCAATGAAAAATTTGACTACTTTTTTTCTAATGATGATTACTACAATTTTCTTGACAGCATTGATTTAGATAATGACTTTTCCAGGACTACTGCCGCAAAGTCATTAGCAAGTGAATATTTAAATTATAAAGCCCGACATGCTTTTAAGACTAAGAATGAAGAAGAATGGTGGATTGAAAATTTGAATTGGAAGTTTAATTTTATTTCCATTCAACCTAAATCCTCATGGACAGACATTCTCGCTTTAAGTACAATAAGTGAATATTCATTTGGACTTATGTTAGATAATTTTTTTGATAATCTAAAGAAGTTTGAAAGCACTACGCAAAATCTTTTTTTAATTGAAAAAAATAATGATTTATTTGAGTTAAACATACAAACTTACAAAAACCTTGCTTCCGGAATCAAGGCTCCTGATTTTGAATTACCTGATTCAAATGGCGTTCTGCATCGCCTAAGTGACTTCAAAGGAAAAATTGTATACATAGATTTTTGGGGTACGTGGTGTTATCCATGCATACAAGAAATACCAGATGCTTTAATACTACAACAAAATTATAAAGATGAACCAGTAGTTTTTCTTTATGTAGCATTAGAATATGATAGTACAAATATTATTGGTTGGAAAGAATTTATAGCAGGGAAAAACCAAAGATTCGGAAAATTTCTTAATAATAATCCGTTCCCGGGAGTTCACTTAGTTGCAGAAAAACAATTTAGAAATGAATCAATTAAGGCCTACAAACTAAATTTCGCTCCAACTTATGTACTCATCGACCAAAATGGAAATATTGTGAAAGCGAGAGCAAATGGTTCTAAAAAAATTCAGGAAGAAATTGACAAGTTGTTAAAACCTATAAAAGAAAATAAAAACGAGCCATAACATCGTTTGCCGTAATGGTGGAATTAATACTAATGTTTAATTCACTTCGGATAAGTAAGTGTATCCTTTTTGTTTACCGTTGTGAATTGGCATTATGGTAAGCTAATCTTGCTGCTACATCAGAAGTACTTCCAATGTAATATTTGTTATCTTTTTTGCTTTGCAGAATGTATGTATGGGTAATACATAAATCAAAAATAAAAAAGAGGTCGTCTCAAAACAGACGGCCTCTTTTTATTTAGTTCAAGTGCTTTGTTTACTTATTTGTATAGTGACATGTAGTTTTACAGGTGCTGTTAATGGGAGTAGTGCAAAAAAGTTCTTTAAAGCTGCTTTTTAAGCTGCTTTTTTCAAGTTTTTTTCGGTTTTCAACTTCGCAACTGCTTTTACTTTGCTGAGGTTGTGCGCAATTGACAGTAAGCCCCATTCAATGGCTACTTTTTCAACTCCTTTTAATCTGAACCGCTTAAAGTTTTTATTGTGTTTGATGTTTCCAAACACCGGTTCTGTATCCCAGCATCGCTTCTTGCGGTGATAAATTC
>JACDAZ010000024.1 GCA_013695175.1 Flavisolibacter sp.
ATTTTACTATACGTCCATTATATAGGACATGCACAAAATCCGGAACTATATAATCCAATAAACGCTGGTAGTGGGTGACTACCAACACTGCATTATCCTTATTTCTTAATTGATTTACACCATTTGCTACAATGCGTATGGCGTCAATATCCAAACCTGAATCTGTTTCATCAAGTATGGCCAGCTTAGGTTGCAGCATTGCCATCTGGAAAATTTCATTTCTCTTTTTCTCACCACCGGAAAAACCCTCGTTAAGTGAACGGCTTAATAAAGACTGGTCAATATTTACCAGCTTCATTTTTTCTTTCATCAATTTTAAAAATTGCAAAGCATCAAGTGGTTCTTCGCCCCTGAACTTTTTTACTTCATTAACTGCAGTTTTTATAAAGTTGGTTGTAGTTAAACCCGGAATCTCTATAGGATATTGAAAGGCAAGGAAGATTCCTTCACCGGCTCTGTCTTCCGGAGAAAGTTCCAAAAGATCTTTTCCTAAAAAATCTACGGAACCTTCTGTTACTTCAAAATTTTCACGACCTGCCAAAACAGAAGCCATCGTGCTTTTTCCTGAACCATTGGGTCCCATTAAAGCATGAACTTCTCCGGCTCTTATTTCAAGGTTAATTCCGTTTAATATCTGCTTTCCTTCAATGCCTGCATGTAAATTCCGTATTGTTAACATTTGATATTATAAATTTTGAATTTTAAATTCTTGAATCTGTACTTAATAAGCACCTAAAATATTATCCAACGCTGCCCTCTAAACTAATTGCCAAAAGCTTTTGTGCTTCCACTGCAAATTCCATTGGTAAATGCGCCATTACTTCTTTGGCAAATCCGTTTACAATTAAAGCAACTGCAGTTTCAGTATTGATACCTCTTTGATTGCAATAAAAGATCTGGTCTTCACCAATTTTTGAAGTTGTAGCCTCGTGTTCTACAACACCTGTGTTGTTTCTTACTTCTATATATGGGAAAGTATGAGCTCCGCATTTATCACCCAGCAACAGTGAATCGCACTGTGAAAAGTTTCTTGAATTAGAAGCATTTTTCCCTATCTGTACAAGTCCCCTGTAACTGTTATTACTAAAGCCTGCCGATATACCTTTTGAAACGATGCGACTACGTGTGTTTTTACCGATGTGTAACATTTTGGTACCGGTATCTGCCTGCTGGTAATTGTTGGTAACTGCAACTGAATAAAATTCACCAATAGAATTATCACCCTTCAATATTACACTTGGATATTTCCATGTTATTGCTGAACCGGTTTCAACCTGTGTCCAGGAAATTTTTGAATTAACGCCTTTACAGATACCTCTTTTTGTTACAAAATTGTATATACCACCCTTTCCTTCTTTATCACCGGGATACCAGTTTTGAACAGTTGAATATTTTATTTCAGCATTATCCAGTGCTACCAATTCCACAACTGCTGCATGCAATTGATTTTCATCACGCATGGGTGCAGTGCAACCTTCCAGGTAGCTAACATAACTTCCTTCTTCTGCAACAATTAATGTACGCTCAAACTGACCGGTATTTTCTGCATTGATCCTGAAATAAGTAGATAATTCCATTGGGCAACGAACACCTTTTGGAATAAATACAAAAGAACCATCGCTAAATACGGCAGAATTTAAGGCAGCAAAATAATTATCTGTTACGGGAACAACTGAACTTAAATATTTTTTTACCAGATCAGGGTGTTCCTGTATGGCTTCACTCATGGAGCAAAAGATGACACCTAACTCACCAAGTTGTTTCTTAAAAGTAGTTGCAATAGAAACACTGTCAATAACAGCATCAACAGCAACCCCGGTTAATCTTTTCTGCTCATTTAATGAAATACCAAGTTTTTCAAATGTTTTTCTTAACTCGGGGTCAATATCATCCAAACTATCAAGAGCTATTTTTTGTTTTGGGGCAGAATAATAAATAATATCCTGGTAATCAATAGGACCATATTTTACGTTTGGCCAATGCGGTTCCACCATTTTCAGCCATTGCCTGTATGCCTTCAGCCTCCACTCCAGCATCCATTCAGGTTCATTCTTTTTTGCTGAAATAAATCGAACGGTATCTTCACTTAATCCCCGCGGAGCTTCATCTGCTTCAATATCAGTAACAAACCCATACTTATATTCACCCTGAACTGTTCTTTCAATGGTACTCAGACTATCGTCAACTGAACTCTTTTCAGGCAATACTTCTGTTTTCATGCTGCAAAATTACCGCTATTTGTACTAAAAAGTATAAACCGATTTGCTAAAGGAGGAATTTAATGCTAAGAAAATGTTTAAAACAGGTCATTTTAAATATTGAGTAACAACAGGAATAATGATTCCTTATATCATTATTATTTATGGGTGTAACATTTTACCAGGTCCTGGCGTAAATCAATAAACAAAATATAAAAAAATGAAACTTCTGTTTGCATTACTCATGACTGCATTTTTACTTCCTGCTGTAGCACAAGAAAAAATAATTTTTGATAAAAACGCCGAAAAAAGAGAGATAAAATCTTTTCAATCTTTGAAAGTATCACAGGGAATAAGAGTGATCCTGCACCAGGGAAATGAAGAAGCATTGGCTATCAGTGCTGATAAAAAAGAATATGCCGATGCAGTAAAAACAGAAGTTGTAAATGGTGAACTTAGAATTTATATTGAACAGTCAATGAATAAATGGTGGCAGCAATTAAGAAAAACAGGTGTACAGGTAAAAGCTTATGTTTCTTATAAATCTTTAAAAAATATAGATGCCAGTTCAGGTGCTCATGTAAAAATTGATAATTCTTTAAATGAGCAACATATAAAAGTTGATCTTTCTTCAGGGGCATCAATTGCAGGAATTATAAATGCCGGAACATTAACTATGGATCAAAGCAGTGGTGCTAAAAGTGAACTTAAAGGAAATGTTCAAAATCTTTCATTATCTGCCAGCAGTGGCGCTCATTTTAATGGATATGGATTGATAGCTAAACAGGGGAATGCAAATGCCAGCAGCGGAGGTAAAATACAGTTAACGGTTCAGGATAAATTTACTGCCCATGCAAGTAGTGGAGGTGGTATTATTTATAGAGGCGAAGGAACTGCTTCAACACACACAAGTAGTGGAGGTAAGATAAGGAAAGCAGGATAATTACATTTTCATATAAAATAAAATCAGCATACGGCTTTATTTAATACGAACTAATTAAATTTGGTGTATGCATACCTGCACCAATTTAATTCTCATAGCTGAAGATGATCCTGAAGACCAGGAACTGATTGCTTACGCTTTTTTTAAAGCAGATCCTTCCATTGAAATCCATATAGTTACTAATGGGATTGAAGTATTAAATTATTTAAATATTTTAGATTCCAATAAACTTCCTTGTGTAATCTTATTGGATTATAATATGCCTGAGTTAAATGGAGCTCAAGTTATTCAACACCTTTCTCCTGATAGCAGGTTTAAAAGTATACCTAAAATCATATTGAGCACATCAGATAATCCAATTTTTATACAGGAATCATTTAGTAACGGGGCAAATGATTATAAAGTAAAGCCAGATAATATGTCTGATTTAGTAATCATAGCCAAAGAATTAGTGATCCTCTGTAAAAATGCTGCTTAAGCCTTTAGATTGTTTAATTTTTCAAATTTATTAAGATTTGCAAATATGTTGCTAAACCATAAATTTGGCAGCTTAACCATACATAATGTCTGATTTAAAAAAATGGATTGTAACCGCAAATGGTATTGCAAATGATATAGCCCGGAAGGAAGCTTTGGAAGCAGATAGAGATGGAAAATGGGTACACAAAACCATGACGGCTTTAAAGGAGACAAAACTAACCGGGTTAGTAGTACCAAAAGAAAACGGAGGTTTAGGCGGCGGACTTTATGCGCTGGCGAGAATTAGCGAGGAGTTAGGAAAGGCTTATTCATCTGCAGGATTATGTTTTGGAATGCATTGTGTAGGTGCTGCTGTAATTGCTGCCAAAGCAACCGATTATCAGAAGAAAAAATATCTGCAACCAATTGCGGAAGGAGAACATATAACTTCTCTTGCACTAAGTGAGCCAGGTACAGGAGCTCATTTTTATTTTCCACAAACTTCTTTACTACCTACTTCACAAGATGATTTTATTGTAAATGGTGATAAAACCTTTATTACCAATGGAGGTCATGCAGATTCCTATGTAGTATCAACTTTAGGAGCCAGTGAAGACGCCACCGCCGATCAATTTTCCTGTATTATTTTAGAAGCAAATCAACCCGGTATAATTTGGGGTGATCCATGGAATGGTTTAGGAATGCGTGGTAATTCTTCCTGTCCGGCTCATTTAAATGACATACATATTTCCGGTAATCAAATTTTAGGAGAGAAAGGCGACCAGTTGTGGTATATTTTTAATGTTGTGGCACCCTATTTTTTAATGAGTATGGCAGGCACTTATTTAGGAATAGCGGAAGCTGCCTTGCAGGAAGCAAAAAATGTGCTTGCAAAAAGGCACTATATGCATAGTGGAACCGGTTTGGCACAGGTTTCTATATTACAACACCGCCTGGGTACTTTATGGTCGAATGTGGAACGAACAAGACGTCTTATTTATAATGCAGCACAACTGGGTGATAATGGAGAACCGGAGGCCATCACTCATATACTTGCAGCGAAAGCAGAAGTAGGACATTGTGTGGTTGATGTAGTAAATGAAGCCATGACTTTGGCAGGTGGAATTGGCTATAGAGAAAATGGTTTATTGGGAATGTACCTGAGGGATGCAAGAGCTGCTCATGTTATGTCACCTACCACTGATCTACTTTACACCTGGCTTGGCAGAGTATTGCTTGATCAACCTATTTTATCTGATTAACTTTTAATCTTATTACTTGGCTACCATTCATCATATAGGCTTAGGTAATTTGTTTTCAGTAATAAAACAAAAGTTGAATGATAACCATACTTTTAAAGATACTTTAGATAATGAAAGTTTAGCTTTAGCTGATCTGTATATAATAGGCCCCGTAGAAAAAAATCCTGTTGGAATTGTTCAAAAAATTGCTTCAAAAGACCCGTATTTATCTATAATTGTAATGGCCTATAGTTCTGATTTTAATGAACTCAAAAGAAAAATTCAGTTTGCCCCTTTTGTTGGGAAGAACACCCAATGCATTGCTTTAAATGAAAATTTTGATTTTGAAAAAGCCTTTAACAATGCCAGGCTCCGGACTACTCAACGGCGCTCATTTAGGAAAATAAATAATTTACCGAATGCTGTTACATCTTTTTCTGCATCTGCGGTTAAGGTGGAAGATGTTGGAACCTTTCTGGAGCAGGCACCTGTTGGAGCTATATTAATTGATGATAAAAACACAATTGTTGCAATTAATAAAAAGGCTAAAGAATTGTTTTCTTTAGAAGAAAACCGGACTTATATTCTCTCAGATATTTTTCCGGCAGTTATAATACAGGACATGCAAATTGGTTTTGGAGCAGGTACAAATCGCCTTTCCAAAATTATTCACAATAATGATCTTTTTTTAGAGCTGCATCTTTCTGAAGTTGTAAACAGACAGGGTAAAGCCCTGAATATTTTACTTGTAAACGATGTAACAGAGCGAAAAAGAAAAGAAGATGCTTTAAAAGAAAGCGAGGAAATGTTCAGGTTGATGGCAGAAGCTATGCCTCAAAAAGTTTGGACAGCCGATGAAAAAGGTAGAATTCAATATTTTAACCAACATTGGGTTACTTATACGGGATATACCATTGATGAATTACAAACTGGTTTATGGCAGGAGGCAATTCATCCTAACGATATTGGTAATTTTTTAGAAACATGGAATAAAGCATTATCAAGTGGCCAGGCTTATGAGATGGAAGAAAGAATTAGAGACAAAAAAGGATCATTCAGATGGCACCTGGTTAGGGCTGTTCCCCGAAAAAATGCAGATGGTAAAGTGTTAATGTGGATTGGAACCAACACAGACATTCATGAACAAAAAGAATTCGCTGTTGAATTAGAACACAGGGTTGAAGAAAGAACATTTGAACTGGAGAAAAGCAATAGCGAGTTAGAACAGTTTGTGTACATCACCAGTCACGATTTGCAGGAACCTTTAAGGAAAATAAGAATGTTTAGTGATATGTTGACTTCTGATTCACTTCATATTGAAAGTTCAGCAAAATCAAGGATAGAAAAGATCAGCGCAACGGCACAGCGAATGACTACTTTATTAAAAGCACTGCTCAATTTTACACAAATGAGCAAACAAGAACAGCTAGAAGATACTGATTTAAATGTTATTATTTCAAAAGCTCTTGGCGACCTTGAACTTACCATAAATGAAAAAAATGCAACCATCTCTGTAGATAATCTTCCTGTACTTAAAGCTATTCCTGTACAAATGCACCAGTTGTTTTACAATTTAATAACCAATGCACTTAAATTTTCCAAAACTGAAATTACACCTGTTATTCAAATCATTTCAACTACTGCGGAAAAGCAACTTATAGAACAACATCCTTATCTTAACAAGGATAAACTTTATTACGAAATAGTTATTCAGGATAATGGAATAGGATTCGATCCACAATTTACAGATCAGATTTTTAACATTTTTCAGAGATTACATAATAGAACAGCTTATGCCGGAACAGGTATAGGATTAGCTCTTTGTAAAAAAGTAGTGAATAATCACCATGGTGCTATTTATGCTTTTTCAGAAAAAGGAAAAGGATCTTCATTTCATGTTTTGTTACCATCTGAACAGGAAATAAATTAGAAAGAAAGACTTTTTAAAAGCTGTTCATGTAATAAGGTTGCCAAAAAAAAGCCCGCATTGCTGCAGACTTTTAAAGCGTGGAGAATACCGGAGTCGAACCGGTGACCTCTTGCATGCCATGCAAGCGCTCTAGCCAGCTGAGCTAATTCCCCTTTATTTTTATTAAAAAAATTTAAACTAACTGACGACCTTCCCGCACTCTTGCGGGACGCTCTAGCCATCCCGATAGCTATCGGGAGAGCTAATTCGCTATAAAAAAAGAATTCTGAGGCGCAAAAATAAGGCTTCAACTAATAATGATGGTACAATAATTTCAACCCATACACCTAAAATTTATTATGCAGAAAGGTGAAGATTCAAAAAAAGTCAGACCGGCACAATCGCAAAAAATGCCCGGAATAGAAGCTAAAATGACACCCAAACCAGTGGCTATTAAACCGGAACAACAATTAAAACTTAAAAATAAAGTAGCTCTTATAACGGGGGGCGACAGTGGTATAGGAAGAGCAGTTGCTTTATTATTTGCACAGGAAGGTGCCGATGTAGCCATATCTTTTTTACCCGAAGAAGAACAAGATGCACAGGAAGTAAAAAGATTAGTGGAAGAACAATTTGGAAGATCCTGCTTGTTATTCCCTGGTAATTTACGTAAAGAAAAATTTTGTCAGAAAATAGTAAATGATACAGTAAAAAAATTTGGCAAACTTG
>JACDAZ010000038.1 GCA_013695175.1 Flavisolibacter sp.
GTATCAATATGTGGCTTGCTGTAATCATTATTGGGCTTGCTGCATCGGCACACCAGGCATGGTCAGCTAATATATTTACCACTGTTTCTGATATGTTCCCCAAAAGAACTGTTGCTTCAGTAACGGGTATAGGTGGGATGGCGGGTGGTATTGGGGGTATTTTAATAGCAAGACTTGCAGGTAAATTATTTGATCATTATAAGGACCTGGGACAAATAGAAACAGGGTATTATATCATGTTCTTCATTTGCGGTTCAGCATATTTAATAGCCTGGATGATCATGCATTTTCTGGTTCCAAAGCTGAAACCTATTAAACTATAGGTAGTTCCATATAATAAGTTCTGAACCTAATTTTCTAAAAAAGAAAATTAAAGTCGGGTGTTTTACTAATGCCGGTAAAGTTTTATTAATTTCCTTTATGCATCGAAAAGATTTTATTAAAGCAACTGCATTAACTGCAGTTTATACAGCCATTTTACCTTCCGCTAATATTTTTTAATAGATTGCTTTGCTCTTTACCACTCCATCTTCCCTGACTTTGAAGTGAATGGCATCCAGCCACATCACCGGATATACGCTCTCAAGTGGACGGTGTTGCCATTCCTTTATAGATGGAATGATCCGGTCTGTAATGGCAGTGATGGTGCCATCAGAGATTTCAAAACCAAAAAGCTATAAGGGTCTTACAAAAATCATAAGCAGCTTGACAAGGAACAAGGAACAAGGTTCAAGGTACAAGGTACAATAGACTAGTTGTTCATTGCCAATTCGAAATCTACTTCTTCAATGATGATTCTCTTATAATAAATGATGTTTCCAAAACATTTGATTGAAACTCTGTAATCGGTCTTTTACTTTCAATCATTTCTTTCAGAAGTTCAGTGGCATTTTGACCGATATCAAATACCGCTTGCCGTATAACAATAAAAGAGGGTTAAAAAAGATCACCAAGGGGTGTATTGGTAAACCTTGTAAAAGCAACTTCTTTTTTAAGCTTCATCATTTTTAATCATCCAAAACATACGTGGTAAGTCTGTCACCTGCTATAAAAAGTGTATCGGGTTTTTATTTAGCTTTAAATCTGCTTTATTGCTTCTTCAACTTCGGCTAAAATCCTCACTTAAAGCTCACCGAGTACCTTGGGCAAAACAGTTATCCGAAGCGGATGTAAAAAAATATATACTTAAAAAACATTTTCGGTTACTGGGAGCCTGAAAAAAATTAAGTTAGCAGATGAAAAAGATCAATGTTGCCATATGCTCTTTTGGGATGTCCGGAAAATTATTTCATGCCCCTTTCATTGATGTACATCCCGGATTTGAAATTTATGCTGTTTGGGAAAGATCGAAAAAAGAAGCCAAAGAAATATATCCTGCTGTTTTAAGTTGTAATAACCTTAATGATCTGCTGCAGGATGATGCTATTGAGCTTATAGTAGTAAACACACCTAATGCCACTCATTATGATTTTACAAAAAGAGCTTTGCTTGCTGGTAAACATGTGATAGTTGAAAAACCTTTTACAGTTACGTTACAGGAAGCTGAAGAACTTGTAGAATTAGCCGGGAAAGTGCAAAGGAAACTATCGGTATATCATAACAGGCGTTGGGATAGTGATTTTAAAACAGTAAAAAAAGTTTTGGCATCCGGCGTATTAGGAAATATCGTTGATGTTGAATTTCATTTTGACAGGTATAAAAAAGATCCGAGTCCTAAAGTTCATAAAGAATTTGCGGCTCCCGGTGCAGGTGTTTTACATGATCTGGGTTCACATTTAATTGATTCCGCACTGCAGCTTTTTGGTAAGCCTTCTGCCGTATTTGGAGATCTTAGAAAAGTGCGCCCTGTAACTCAAATTAATGATCATATGGATGTGATACTGTTTTATCCTCAAATGAGAATTCGATTAAAATCAGGATACCTGGCTAAAGAACCTGTTCCTTCTTTCATTATACATGGCGTAAATGGTAGTTTTTTAAAGCCACGTACTGATATTCAGGAGTTGGAATTGCAGCAGGGAAAAATACCGGGTGGTGCAGGCTGGGGTAAAGAACCTGATGAGGAAAAGGGATTCTTGCATTACGAAATGCAGGATGGAAAAGTTTTTAAAGAAAAAATAGGCTCAGAGAGTGGAAATTATATGGAATATTATAATGGCATTTATAATGCTATTGTTGATGATGCTCCTTTACCGGTAACTGCAAATGAGGGATTATGGGTAATGAAGATAATTGATGCTGTTTTGGAAAGTAATAGGCAAAAAAAAATCATTGAGTTGTAAATTCAAAAGAATGGAACAAAAGTAGCATTTGTACGTAAAATCTAACGGTGTAGATGAAAGTTATTGTACAGAAGATAATCCTTGCCAGGATCATTATGCATTTTCTGGTTCCAAAGCTGAAACCTATTAAACTATAGATAGTTCCATATAATAAATTCTGAACCTAATTTTCTAAAAAAGAAAATTAAAGTCGGGTGTTTTACTAATGCCGGTAAAGTTTTATTAATTTCATTTATGCATCGAAAAGATTTTATTAAAGCAACTGCATTAACTGCAGCTTATACAGCCATTTTACCTTCCGCTAATATTTTTTCTAACATCGCTCAAAAGAATATTAGAGTAGCCTTAATTGGTGTTGGACTCCGCGGACAAAATCATCTTGACCTTTTATTGCGTAGATCTGATGTTGATGTAACTGCTATCTGTGATATTGATGATCGTATGCTTGCCACCTCAAAAAAATTAATAAACAAGAGTGGTAAGAAAATGCCTGCAGTGTATACAGGTGATCCAAACATCTGGAAAAACATGCTGGAAAAAGAAAAACCTGATGCAGTTATTATATCTACACCCTGGGAGTGGCATACGCCTATGATTTTAGGTTCATTGGAAAGAGGAATAAAATATATAGGTACCGAGGTAGTGTTAGGAATCACTTTAGATGATCACTGGAATGTAGTAAAAGAAGCTGAAAAACACAAGGCGCATGTAATGATGCTTGAAAATGTGTGTTACAGGAGGGATGTGATGGCTGTATTAAATATGGTAAGGCAGGGACTATTTGGTGAGCTTGTTCATTTGCAGGGAGGATACCAGCACGATTTAAGAGAAGTGAAATTTAATGATGGAAAACAACCTTATGGTGGTGGTGTGGAGTTTGGAGAAAAAGGATTTTCTGAAGCCAGGTGGCGTACCAATCATTCTGTTCATCGTAATGGAGATCTCTATCCTACACATGGTATAGGGCCACTTGCACATTACATAAATATCAATCGTGGCAACCGGTTTACAGCCATATCCAGTTTTGCATCAAAAGCAAGAGGCTTACATGATTATATTGTAAAGAAAGCAGGAAAAGATCATCCCAATGCCAAAGTAAATTTTAAATTAGGCGATGTGGTGACAACTTCTATACAATGTGCTAACGGAGAAACGATTTTATTACAACACGACACCAATCTGCCACGACCTTATTCATTAGGTTTTAGAGTGCAGGGAACAAAAGGTTTATGGATGGATGTTGCTAAAGGAATTTATATAGAAGATCTTTCATCAAAACCACACCAATGGGATGAGGCAAAAATTTGGCTGGAGAAATATGACCATCCTTTATGGGCCAGGTGGAGTCGGCAAACGGAAGGTGCCGGTCATGGTGGGATGGATTTTTTTGTAATTCATGCTTTTGTAGAGTCTGTAAAACGAAGAACTGTTACACCTATGGATGTATACGATGCGGCTGCCTGGAGTGCAATCACACCTTTAAGTGAAAGATCAATTGAACAAGGTTCACAGGTTCTGGAATTTCCTGATTTTACTTCAGGAAAATGGCAAAACAGAAAACCTGTTTTTGCTTTAAGTGATGACTATTAATCTTGTGTACAAAGAATCACCACATTAATCTCCGAATTACATTATTTTAAGTCTTCCAAACTTAAAAAACTACATTTATGCAGATTTTTGAAAATGGAAAAACTGGCTTCCTTACTGCATGCTTATAATATTGAACCTCCTTTTTATGCAGAACCTATTGGTTCGGGACTGATTCATAAAACATGGAAAGTAAGAACTGCTGCTACTGAATATGTTTTACAACAAATTAACCACAATGTCTTTACTAAACCAGGAGATATTGAGTATAATAATAACTTGCTTGAAGGTTACCTCAAACAGTATCATGACAACTATTTAATAGTTTTTCCTTTAGCAGATATGAAAGGTAAAAAGCTGGTTCGGATTGAAGGTTTTTTCTACCGGTTATTTCCTTTTGTAAAAGATTCTCATACTATTCAATGTGTTGAAACAGCAGACCAGGCTTATGAAGCAGCTTCACAATTTGGAAGGTTTACAAGCATGTTTTCAGGAATGCAGGTAAAAAAGTTAAGAATAACTATTCCGGGTTTTCATGACCTGAGATTGCGTTACCGCCAGTTTTTAACTGCATTAAAAAAGGGTAATGCAAAAAGAATAACTTTTGCTAAAGAACCAATTCAAAAATTATTGCGTTATTCATTTATTGAAGAAGAATACAGGTTTATACAATCACATCCTGACTTTAAAGTAAGGGTTACACATCATGACACTAAAATTTCTAATGTATTATTTAATGATTATAATGAAGGTATTTGTGTGATAGACCTGGATACTGTGATGCCGGGTTATTTTATTAGTGATTTGGGAGATATGATGCGTACTTATTTAAGTGCTGCAAATGAAGATGAGACAGATTTTGAAAAGATCATCATCAGGAAGGAAATGTATAAGGCTATTAAGAATGGATATTTGAATGAAATGAAAGATGAATTAACTAAAACAGAAACAGATTCATTTTATTATTCTGGAAAATTCATTATTTACATGCAGGCGATTCGCTTTCTGACAGACTATTTGAATAATGACACTTATTATGGGGCACAATATGAAAATCAAAATTATGACAGGGCAGGAAACCAGATTGTTTTATTAGAACAATATCTGAACATGGAAAAAATATTATCCAGGTAATAGATCCTTCTTTTATTAGAACTTCATATTATTTCCAGTTCCGCTTCATATCCTTATATGCTTTTTTAGAAATGGTTGACTTCTTTTTTGATTTAGAAGTACCTTTTTTCTTTTTAGCATTAATGTTATTCACTAAGGAATTTTTAACTCCTAACTTGTTCTTTTTGGTACTTGCTTTTTTAGAGGGCGATTTTTTTGAAGCAGCTTTCTTAGAACCTGACTTTTTTGAAGCCGTTTTCTTTTTTGAACTTGCTTTTGCAGAACTCACTTTTTTTGAAGTTACTTTTTTAGCTCCGGCTTTCTTAGTTGGGGCTTTTTTTACAGATGATTTTTTGGTACCTGCTTTTTTTGAAGTTGATTTTTTTGAAGCTCCTTTTTTTGTAGCCGTCTTCTTTTTAGAAGCTCCCTTTTTACTTGTAGCTTTTGCCATAGTTTTTTATAACTATTACAATCAATATGCCTAAAACAATTTGTTCATTTTTTTATTTACAGCAATATGTTTTTGTTGAACAAATCAATTAATTATTTGGATAAGGCTTCATTTAAATTCTGGCTATAAGCTTCGCTGATGGGGATGGTTTTATCTTTTATAGTTACCTGGTGTCTTTCTACTTTATCTATTTTGTTTATAGCAACAACAAAAGAGCGGTGTATTCTTACAAATTTATCTGCAGGTAATAAATTAATAGCTTCTATAAATGTGCTTCGCGAAAGCAAAGGTTTGTCTTTTGTTACAAAGGTTACATAATTGCCTGCTGCTTCTAAATACAATATATCATCATACAAAACCTTTAATTGCTCATACCCGGTTTTAATATATATATGATCTGAAGTTTCGGCACTGTTTCTATAATTATATAATTCAAATGCCTTGTTACAACCTTTTATAAAACGTGATAAGGAAAATGGTTTTAACAGGTAATCTACTGCATCCATTTCAAAAGAAGTAACAGCATGTTCAGTATAAGCAGTTGTGAAAATGAGTAAAGGCTTTTTGCTTAAGCTATTAAAGAATTCAATACCTGATATATCCGGCATTTTTATGTCTAAAAAAATGAGATCAATATTTTCTTTTTGTAAATATTCCAGTGCTTTAAATGCATCAGTAAATTC
>JACDAZ010000058.1 GCA_013695175.1 Flavisolibacter sp.
GAATTTAATCTTTGAAAATTGTTTAACCGTGCGCTTGGAATATTGACGCTCGGCGGTGATTTAATAGCCGGATTTACAAATGGTAAAGGATCAACGGCTCCACCCATTGTATATATGCCAAAGTGAAGGTGAGGTGAAGTAGTAACAGCGTTACCCGTATTTCCCATTAAACCCAAAGTGTCACCCTTTTTTACTGTAGTTCCAGATGTTACCAATTGTTGATCCAGGTGAGCATAATATAAATTTAAATTTTGATCTTTAGGACGCATCCACACCACTTTTCCACCCAGATTGTTTTCATTAACTCTTGTCACAACTCCATCAGCAGAAGCAACAACCGGAGTTCCCCTGGAAGCAAAAATATCAATGCCTTCGTGCTTCCTTGCGCCACCATCTCTTGATACACCCCAGAAACTTCCAATTCGTCCGCTGGAACCCGCTACAGGAAAGCCAAGTGAGGGGCCAACGCTAATGCTTAATGTATACTCGCCGCTGCTTAAAAGTTCCGGTTGAAGGCGAATTAAAAGATTCCCGGACTCTGATACCTCATAAGTAAATTCTGCCTGAAGCGTATCCGCAGAGATTAAAAGGGAAGGAGGTCGCCCTTCTCCTGCTTTCCATAGGTCAGCATATATTACAAAACCATTTGCAGGATTCTTTTCTAATTTGAAAAATAATTTCTCCCCGCGTTGAGCAGCAAAACTCAAACCTGTTGCCCTGGGTTTATCATCAGCAAAGTATCCTTTCTGGCGATAAGGTAGCTTCACCGCCTGTGGCTGTGTCAATGCCTGCTCTGCCTGCTGAAACCAAATACGACCCATAGCGGTTTCTGCAAGCCCAGCGTCTGATATTCTCTTGCCATATTGCTCATGATAATTCTTCTTACCAAAAAGGGTAGTACCTGTTTTACAGGAATATAAAAATACCAGTGCCGCAGTAACAACGATTAATCTTTTCATAGCAAATATGTTCGTATTCAATTTTACAAACAGCACGCCACGAAAATCTAAGATGTTCGGATTTTTAAAATGCTAATGAACCAGATTTTGCCTTTCCAGCCTTTTACGATAATTAACTGCTAACTTAATTTCAAAAAATGAAAAGTCTTTGCCTAATTTATTTTTAGCTGCAGTAATTCCCTCTGATAGAATCAAATTCATTTCCTTTAGAATTATTGCTATTTTTTCTTGTGAAATAAATTGAAATGGATCTGCCAAACCATCAGCAACACATTGCACAATATGAGATTCAATTGTGCTAACAGCCAGATTCCTTTCCAATGCAATGTCCCTTACTGATTTGCCTTCCTGTAAAAGTTTATGTGTTGTAAGATGTGTTAGTTCCTTTATAGTTTTATCTTCTTTTGTTTTTCTTTGGCGCTTCGCAACTTTTTTTTCTATTGAAGTTGAAAGATTATGCGCTTCGCAATATTGATTAATTACAGCAAGAAACTTATCTCCATATTTTTCAGTATTTACTTTCCCAAAACCCGATATTTTTAAAAGATCAATCTTTGTGCGGGGTAGGTAATTTGCCAATTCTACTAATGACCTTGTTGAAGCAACTAAATAAACCGGAATGTTTGACTGGTTACAAATTTCATTTCGTAAAGACCGGAGTTGTTGATGAAGCACCGGATGATCAACATCGGCATTGGTAGCTGTGGCAGAAGCGGCATAAGCATTAATGTGTAATTGTGGCGCAGTAAATTCTTTTTTGGATTTCAAAATCCTGGCAATAAAAAACCCTTCGGATAACGCCGTTATAGTATGATATTTAAATGCGGTTTGTACATAAAGCTGGCTAAAATTTTCATTAAACTCTTTAGCCAACACCTTGCTATCGGTAGCCACAACTAAACTTTTATATTCATTCCGCAGTTCCATCAATTCTTTTTTAAAATGAATTACAGCGGCCTTGATTTTTAATTGCAGTTCTTCATTTTGTTCCGGATAACTTTCCTCAGCAAACTTAGCTTGCATATAGTTTTTAAATTTGACGGCAACGTTATCCAGTGTTGTAATTAAATTCTGTATTTTTTCCAGTGCAGGAAAAAGTTCTTCATTAAAAGCCTCTACGTTCTTGTTTGCATTTTTAATAATAATTTTTATGTCATTAGCTATAAGGGAAAAATCAAAAACTTCTAATAGTATTTTCTGTTGGTATTGAATTTTGGCCTGTGTCAGCATTTGTTGTAGCCTTTCTTGCGCCATTTCATTTTCAGAAAACTGAACTACACGAAAATCATTAGCCAGCCTGTGCTTAGGAATACTGCTTAATAAAACAAT
Source organism: Flavisolibacter sp. (assembly GCA_013695175.1). Taxonomy (GTDB): domain Bacteria; phylum Bacteroidota; class Bacteroidia; order Chitinophagales; family Chitinophagaceae; genus Flavisolibacter. The sequence goes on from JACDAZ010000058.1 coordinate 2,289, forward strand.
TCCATCAAGATTTGTACATCGGCTAAGTGCAACGTACACCTGCCCGGGTGCAAAGGCAGCTCCCGCATCTATTATTACTTTATCAAACGTGAGTCCCTGGCTTTTGTGAATGGTTACTGCCCATGCCAGGCGCAGCGGAAATTGTGTAAATGATCCAATAACATCTTCATTAAGCTGTTGATTGGTTTTATTAAGGCTATAACGTATGTTTTCCCATTTTTCTTTTCTTACTTCTATCTCATCTTCATCGTCTTTCCCGCGAACAAAAATGGTTTCATTATCAAGCTTCGTTATTACAGCAATCTTTCCATTAAAATATTTTCGTTCTTTACCTGCATCATTTTTAATAAACATTATTCTGGCACCTGCTTTCAGTTCCAGCTGTTGGTCAGTCGGAAAATTTTTTTCTATAAAATCGCCATCAACCTTTGCTGAAAAGAAAAATGATTTTGTTGACAGATTTTCAATCCTGTTTTTATTAATAGCGTCAGCCTTGTAATTGTGTGTGGTAAGAATAATATGTTCATCGCTTTCAATAGAACCATGTGCAGGCTGCTGTAATCTTTCCAGGTCTTTTATTGCCTCTTCATCTAATTGATTATGCCTGACCTTATTTAATAATTCCACAAACTTCTCATCCTGCTGCCGGTAGATTTTATCAAAAGCAATTTGAACAGGTGGAGATTGCTGCATTACCCGGCTATCAAAAAAATAGTGGCTTCTGTAGTTGTTTGAAATCAGCCTCCACTCCTCATCTTTAACAACAGGTGAGAGCTGATACATATCTCCAATCATTACTACCTGCACACCACCAAAAGGTTCCTGGTGACGAAAACGGTAATGGCGCAACATAACATCAATAGCATCCAAAACATCTGCCCTTACCATACTTATTTCATCAATTATTAAAAGTTCTAACTGACGAAAAACCTGGCGACGTTCATTATTAATTTTGAGCTTCCCAAAAAAATATACTGTTTCATTATAATTAAAAGGACCAAAAGGCAGTTGAAAAAATGAGTGAATGGTTGTTCCACCGGCATTTATTGCAGCGACACCGGTAGGGGCCACAACTGCCAGGTTTTTGTCACATACATTTTTAATATGCTTTAGAAAAGTAGTCTTTCCTGTTCCCGCTTTCCCTGTTATAAATACAGATGCATGGCTGCTGCAAACCATTGCCTCAGCTATTTGAAACATTTTATTATCGGTATCCGGTTTAAACATAATTAATAAAGCCTCAAGAAGTCATTGCAAACTATCTTAAAATTTTTATTAGCAAATAAAAAAAATGCCGGCAGCAACTTTTTCGCTCCCGGCACTTATACATAGGTACTTATATTATTTTGATGCTTTATCTCCTAACATCAATACTTCTGAAACCTGAATTTCAGTAATATATTTTTTTACACCCTCTTTATCGGTATAGCTTCTGTTTATAAGCTTCCCTTCAACAGCAACCTCTGACCCTTTAGCTAAAAATTTTTCAGCAATCTCTGCTACTTTACCCCAGGCAACCAGGTTATGCCATTGTGTTTCTGTTATTTTCTCACCTTTTGCGTTACGGTAGCTTTCATTTGTGGCTACACTAAAGCGGGCTAATTTTTTTCCTGATTCCATTGTTTTTACATCTGGATTACCACCTAAATTTCCAATCAGTTGAACCTTGTTTTTTAATGCGTACATGACTTACGTTTTAAATGTTTTAAAAAATGATTTATTCCAGTCTGCCGGTGGCGCCTTGCCGGTGACAGAACAAAGATGCTATTCCAAAAAACCGATAGTCGGCTTTTAAACCTTTATATGCGGATATATCCGTTTGTAAACGTTTGCACGTATTATTTTTTATTGTATATTGCCTTAATATGGGCGAAACAGAAGCTAAAGTTTGCCTGAGTTGTGGCAAAAATTTAAAAGGGAGAAGTGATAAAAAATTTTGTGATGACTATTGTAGAAATAATTATAATAATCTCCTAAAGGCAGATACTAATAATTACGTAAGAAATATTAATAACAGTCTACGTAAAAACAGGAGAATATTGGAAGACATATTGCCGGCTAAAGAAGAAATGGCAAAAACAACAAAAGATAAATTATTGATGCAGGGATTCCTATTCAAATATTTTACACACACTTATACCAATAAAAAGGGAAATACTTACTTCTTTAATTATGAATACGGTTATCTGCCATTGGAAAATGACTGGTATTTAATTGTAAAACGTAAAGAAGAATAAGATTCAGGTAATTTTAATTCAGCAGTCTCCTCTGTTTGATGGTATTTTTACAGCCATGTCAAAACCTGTTATTTGTATTGGCGCCGCTCATATTGATGAATTGTTTCACGCTTCCCGTAAAGTTCTTTTAGCTACCACCTCTGATGCTACTATTACAAAAACAGCCGGGGGTGTAAGCAGAAATATTGCTCACCAATTGGCAATTTTGGATGTCCCTGTACACTTAATAAGTGTATTTGGTGATGATAGTGATGGTCATTGGATAAAAAGAAATTTGTACTGTTATTTATTATGCCCGTATAAAAACGATTCCTCAAACTATTTCAGGCTAGACAGCATAATGGATTTTAAATTGCATAAGGTAGTATTTCTTGGACCATATCTTTCTTCTGCAGAAAATATAATAATTGCAATATTGATCTAAGTATTCTAAAAATTCGGCGAGAAATATTAATGAAGAGTTTTTTGGATTATTGTTTTTGAAGCAAAAACACAAACCCGCTAAATTCTTACAATTAAAAGGAATTAATAAGGATTTGAATTTTTGAATAATCAACCTTGCGGCACTTTAGTTGATAAAGCAGTTTTTCGTGTCTTTAAAGATTCTAATGGTATTTTTAGAATTTCAAAAAAATAATTAACTATTTTATAATGCATAATCATATTCTTCCCCTGCTCTTTCTGGTGGTTAGATTTTTTTTTTTACTTTTAACAAAATAATTTAAATATGAGAATTAAAACAAACCTGGTTGCTTTGGCATTTCTGTTTGCATTAACCACCAGCACTGCCGCCGCAAGTAATGCTATCGCTGTAAACAACCCAGAAAAAGTCGAATTAACCGCTGAACAACAAGCCCGAATTGATGCCCTTAAAAGAAGGGTTGTAGAAATTAAAGGAATTGACAGGTCAAAACTTACAAAGCAAGAGCGTAAAGATTTACGTGCAGAATTAAAAGAAATGAATAAAGAAGCAAAAGCAATCCAGGGAAGAGGTGTTTATCTTTCTGTAGGTGCTATTATCATTGTCATTTTATTGCTGATTCTTCTTCTTTGATCTAAAGAATTAAAAATTTCTGCAATTAAAAAACCCTCAAAAATTTTGAGGGTTTAGTTTTTTCGGTGGTGTGGGCCGGGATCGAACCGGCGACACAAGGATTTTCAGTCCTTTGCTCTACCGACTGAGCTACCGCACCTCCTAACTTTTGAAGCGAATTTCAATATTTTTTTCAAAATTCAGATTCGGGCAGCAAAAATAAGAACAAAGAGGTAAAAAAGGTAAAAGAAAAATGGTTTTTAAAAACCCCCTTTTGCACTAAGCTTCTTACTTCATGTTAGTTACCATACACACTCAAAAATTTAATGCGCATAATTTTTAATTGCTCCCAGTTATAG
>JACDAZ010000059.1 GCA_013695175.1 Flavisolibacter sp.
TATTTGCGCTATCCCAAAAGGAATTTTAAGCCTCCCTGTTTTTTGAACATTTAAAAAGTTTACAAAAATTCCCTGCGCAGTTTCCGGACGTAAATAAATTTCATTGGCATCTTCACTTACACTTCCCATTTGTGTAGAGAACATCAGGTTAAACTGTCTTACATCTGTCCAGTTAGCTGTACCGCTAACACTGCAATCAATTTTATTATTTTCAATTAAATTTTTTAATCCTTCAAAATCATTGGTTGCTAACAAAGTATCCATTTGTTTCAACAGTATCTCGCTTTGTTCTGTAAAACCTTGATTCTCTAATTGTTCTGCCTTTGCTTCAATTAAATGATCAACACGGTAACGTTTATTGCTGTCACGGTTATCAATCATAGGATCGCTGAAATTATCAACGTGTCCACTTGCCTTCCATGTTGTGGGGTGCATGAATATTGCTGCATCAATACCTACAATATTTTCATGCATCTGCACCATGCTTTTCCACCAATAATCTTTAATGTTTTTTTTCAACTCGCTACCCCACTGCCCGTAATCATATACAGCAGCTAAACCATCATATATTTCAGAAGAAGGAAAGATAAAGCCATACTCTTTACAATGCGAAATAATTGCCTGGAACCGGTTGGTGTCTGTTGCCATGCGGGCAAAGATAAAGAACGGCTGTTTACACTAAAGACTAAAAAGAATCCATTTATTTTCTTTGTTGCTTTGTTTTGTTAACAGAGTCATTGATAAAATATAAAACCAAACCAGCTAATAAAGTTCCCATACCCGGGTTCTCTTTCTTTTCTTTTTTTTCAGCTTTAGAAGTTTTTACAGGGTTGTATTCTGGCACTTCTACTTTCTTTTTATTTGGATTATTTTCTTCATTAAATTTCCTTTCATTCATTATATGTTCCTGTATGGTGGAATAATTATCTGACAAAATAGTTGCTTTCTTTTCCCATACAGCATATTTATTCGGCGTTATACTTGATCCGAAATGAACTGCATAATATTTTGTGAATTCAGCTCCCAAATAAAGAAGCATAGAAGAATAATAAACCCATACTAACAACACAACTAAAGAACCTGCAGCACCAAATGTACTTCCTATATCACTTTTACTGATGTAAAAGGAAATACCAAATTTGCCAAATAAGAAAAGTACTGCAGTAGTAATAGCCCCTGGAAAAACATCTTTCCATGAAACATTGGCATCCGGCAAAACTTTAAAAACAATGGCAAATAATGCCGAAGTAATAGTAAGTGTTACGGCGAAGTTTATAATGTACATAACAACCACAGACACACCCGGTATAAGTTGCTGTAATTGTTCACCCAGTCCTGCAACAATTGCACTTATACCTAATGATACGAGTAATAAAAATCCTAATGTTGCAATCATACCAAAAGACAATAGTCTTGTAATAAGCAATTTTACAAAACCCACTTTTGGAGAAGATTTTAAACCCCAGATCGTATTAATAGAATCCTGTATTTCTCCAAATACAGTAGTGGCACCAATAATTAAAGCAATTACACCAATAGTAGCAGCCAATCCTCCTTTTTCATTTATAGAAGCATTTTTTACCATTTCCTCTAATTGCAGAGCGGTATCATGCCCTAAAAAACCTTCCAGCTGATTATATAAATTTCCTTCTACAGCATCCTGTCCTAATAATAAACCTGCCAGGTATATTATTACAATAAGCAAAGGACCCATGGAGAATACAGTATAATAAGCCAAAGAGCCACTCAACTTTGGAACCTTATCTTCAGAAAAACCTTTAAATGAATCTTTAAGTACCTGCCACAAACCTTTTATTGTAACTTTTGCCATGCTGTATTTTTGGAAATAATTATAACAAAAACATGGCCACACCTATAGTACTGTTACTAGGTTACTTTTATATTATCACCTGTATTTTTATTTTCTTTATCCTTTTTCTTTTCCTGGTTCTGTAGCGTACCGGTACCTTCTTCCACTTCTACTTGCTTTACCCAAACAGCATATTGACTTGGATGAATGGGTTCACCATAACGTGATGCATATGCTTTTGTAAACTCAGCTCCAAAATATAAAATAAAAGAAGAGTAGTAAACCCACAATAAAAGCACAACCAAAGAACCTGCGGCACCATACGTTGTTCCAAGGTCACTGGTGCTTACATAATATGTAATACCAAATTTTCCTATAATAAATAAACATGCAGTAAACATAGATCCTACAAATACATTTTTCCATTTTATATGAGCATCAGGTAAAACTTTGAAAATAATTGCAAATAGTGATGAAATAATAAGAAATGTTATCAGAAGATTTAAAATATACAATGCCACAACAGCAACATCGGGAAAAACTTTTTGCAGCTGGTTCATAAAAATTTCAACCACTCCATTTATAACTAATGATACCAATAATAAAAATCCAAGGCTTACAATAATTGAAAAAGATAGCAACCTGTCGACTAACATTTTGAGCCATCCTCTTTCAACTTTGGTTTTTAAATTCCATATCATATTTATGGAATCCTGTATTTCAGCAAAAACGGTGGTGGCACCAATAAGTAAAGTAATAAAACCTATTATAGCAGTAAATGTGCTTTTACCCGATAGTGATGCATTTTGAATTACTTCCTGTACCTGCAGTGCAGCATCAGTACCCAACAAGCCTCTCAACTGTTCAAACAAGCTTCCTTCAACAGCGGCCCTGCCCCAAAAAATATCAGCCAGGTAAAGTATAACGATCATCATGGGACCAAGAGAAAAAATAGTATAAAATGCAAGTGCTGCACTTAATTTAACTACTTTATCATCTATAAAACCTTTCCCGGATTTAACCAGTAGTTTCCAAAATCCCTTCATGTTTAATTTTTTTACCATGTTGTGGTTTGAAAAATATACAAAATACAGCCAACACAGGAAAAAAATATAAGTACACTACCCTTTTATTCTAATTTTTTATTTTGTTTATGGCGGTTTGCATCCCTGGTATTTTTCTTTTCAAAATTCTTATGGAGTGCTTCTGTAAGATCTACACCTGTTTGATTGGCAATACAAATTACTACCCACAGCACATCAGCCAGTTCATCTGCTAGTTCTTTGTCTTTATCACTTTCTTTAAAAGATTGCTCACCAAATTTACGGCTCATTAATCTTGCCACTTCACCAACTTCTTCAGTAAGTATAGCCATATTGGTAAGTTCATTATAATAACGAACTCCTGTTGTATTGATCCATTCATCTACTTTTTGTTGTGCTTCTTCTATAGTCATAATGCTAATTTATTACACGAATTATATAACACGAATTGCACGAATGAGCGAACATACTTTCAACTTAAAAAACAACTCTTTTAAAATTCAAAGATTTTTCTCCAAAATTGACGATCATACCTAATTTTAAGCCGGAAGCTTTTAAGTAATTTATTGTTTGTGCAACAAAGCTATCTACTATTAATGAGGTAGATTTTACTTCAAGAACAATTTGATCAAATACAATAAAATCAGCTTTATACTTATGCGGTAAAATAATGCCCTTATACTCTATTTTATATAACTTTTCTCTTTGATAAGGCAAGTTATTCTCCCGAAATTCAATTTCTAAAGCATCCTTATAAATTACTTCCCTAAAACCCATACCTAATTGCCTGTGCACCTCCATGCATAACCCTACAATTTGATAAGATTCTTCTTTAAAAATAATTTCAGGCATATAATATGATGTTATTGAAGATAAATTGGTAATTGATTAATTCAGAAGAATTTTAGTGTTTTTTAATTCGTGTAATTAGTGCATAAAATTCGTGTTTGCATTAGCAAAAAATCGCGTCTTCATTCTTTTCACTTCAAGACAATAAAATTCTTCTTTTAAATCATTCTCTGCGATAGTATATTAATATTTGATTGTTTATTAAAATAATGTAATTCGTGTAATTAGTGCATAAAATTCGTGGTTGCCTTAACAAAATATTTCGTGTCTTCATTCTTTATCCTTCGTGTCAATAATTATAGTAACCGGACCATCATTCACCAACTCCACCTTCATATCAGCACCAAAAATTCCTGTTTCTACGTCTTTACCAAGATCATTTTTTAATTGTTGTATTAGTTGCTCGTATAAAGGAATGGCAACCGGTGGTTTACTTGCTTTTATATAACTGGGTCTGTTACCTTTTTTAGTAGAAGCATGAAGAGTAAATTGACTTATCAATAGAATGTTGCCATCGACTTCTTTTATTGAAGTATTCATTACACCATCAGCATCATTGAAAATTCTAAGATTGCAGATTTTATTGCTGATCCACGTAATATCATCTGTATTGTCAGCATCTTCAAAGCCGGCAAATATTAATAGTCCTGTTCCTATTTTGCCTGAGATGTTTCCATCAACTTTTACATTAGCATTTGATACTCTTTGTATTACTACTCTCATTATACTAAGTTAGTGGTCCGGTCGTTGAAAGAAAGAATACAATAACTTATATGACAGCTTATGATAATTGATTTAACAGCAGAAATAAAAATTCAAACTACTCGCAGCGGTGGCAAGGGCGGTCAAAATGTAAATAAAGTAGAAACTGCAGTTCTTGCATTCCTTCCGGTTACTGAATCCCAAATTCTGAGTCCTGAGCAAAAAATAATGGTTCAACAAAGACTTCACAAAAAAATTAATACAGAAGGTGAACTATTTGTACGCTCAGAAAAACATCGTAATCAACTTTCTAATAAACAGGAAGCCATTAAAAAAATACATACACTTATTGAACATGCTTTAAAAAAGAAAAAATCACGTATTGCCACTAAACCTTCCAAACATGATGTTGAAAAAAGAATTGAAAGTAAAAAGCGACATGCAGAACGGAAAAGCTTACGAAAAAAATTTAAACCCGGTAGTGACTAATTTAACATTGCTCTTCTTTTTTATTATGTAGATTAGGCTTTTAATGTATCCTGATGCGAAATTCACTGGTCATAATTGCTTTGATTATTGCATTTATATCATTCTCTTTTTTTATTGAATCCTGTAGAAAAAGTGATGCTTTGACCAATACTACTCCTGTTCAATTTGTTGTTCCCCCGGGTTTTCCTCAACCTCAATATGATTTTTCTGCAAATACATTAAACAAAGAAACTATTGAACTGGGCAGGAATCTTTTTTATGAAGGCAGGCTTTCAAAAGATGGACATTTTGATTGCGGCTCCTGTCATCAGCAGGTAGCAGCATTTACTACTTTTGAACACGA
>JACDAZ010000060.1 GCA_013695175.1 Flavisolibacter sp.
CTTTTACCTGAACTATGCTTATGATTTTGGGAGCAATAGTAAAGTGGACTTAATGGCCGGTTATGGATATCAGGATTTTCTTTATACGAATTATAATTTTCCTGACAGGCGTTTTGATCGTTCGATACTCCCAAATACGGAACCTCAATTTCCAATTTCTGATCCGGGGTTTACTTTAATTTCTTATTATAGCAGGATAAATTTTAATGTTGCCAATAAATATATTCTGACATTAAACGGAAGATTTGATGGCTCTTCAAAATTTAATTCAAATGACCGCTGGGGCTTTTTCCCATCTGCAGCTGTTGCATGGAAAATTAGTGAAGAAGATTTTCTTAGAAATTCAACAACAATTTCAGATTTAAAATTCAGGATAGGTTATGGTGTAACTGGTCAGCAGGGAGGAATAGATTTATATGGTTATATTCCCAGGTATACAATAAGCAACAATAGAGCTCAATACCAGTTGGGTAATGAGTTTTTCAATATGTACCGCCCTTCCGCGTATGATCCCAATCTGACATGGGAAACAACAAGAAATCTCAATTTTGGAATCGATTACGGCTTTTTTAATAACAGGATAAATGGTTCATTAGATTATTTTGACAGGGAAACAGAAAATTTATTAAGTGTAGTGCCTATTCCACTTGGTACTAATTTCAGTAATACACTATTAACTAACGTTGGTAATATAGAAAGCAAAGGATTTGAATTTACTATTAATACTGTTCCTGTTAGACGCAGTGATTTTAATTTGGAGGTAGGTTTCAATTTTACATATGTAGATCCTAAGATTTCAAAACTCCTGCTGAATCCTGATCCTTCTTTCCAGGGTAATCGTTTTGGGGGTTTTGGTGGCGGAACAGGTAATACTATACAAATTCATAGTGTAGGTTTTCAGCCATCATCATTCTTTGTTTATAAGCAGGTATATGATTTTAATGGTAATCCTATTGATGGATTATATGAGGATCTGAACCGGGATGGTATTATTAATGATGAAGATCTTTATAGGTATATGGCAGCCGATCCGAGGTTTTTTATGGGACTTTCATCAAATTTTAATTATAAAAAATGGTCGGGTGGTTTTGTTTTAAGAGGTAGCGTTGATAATTATTTATACAATGCGGTTGCTTCAAATATTGGAGTACGTCGCGGTATTGTAAATCCTCTTGGCTGGATCAACAATGGATCACGGGATTTCCTTAATACCAGTTTTGAGAACAATCAATACTTCTCAGATTATTACGTACAAAATGCATCTTTTGCAAGGATGGATAATATTAATCTCGGGTATCATGTAGGTGAAGTATTTAAAGGTGCTAATCTTACTATCAGTGCTAATGTTCAAAATGCTTTTGTAATAACTAAATATACTGGATTAGATCCTGAATTTAACGGGGGAATAGATAATACATTTTATCCACGACCACGCACTTATACTTTGGGAATTAATCTTGGCTTTTAATCAATAATAAAATCATTATGAATAGTACAATAAATAAAATATTTTTCCTGGCTTTATTCAGCATTGTGTTGGTAAGCTGTCATAAAGATCTGGATCGGTTTCCTCCAAATGATCTTACATCAGCAGAAGTTTATAGTTCGGAAGCAGGTTATAAACAGGTTTTGGCAAAAGTATATGGTTCCATGGCTTTAACAGGACAAATTGGGCCAGCAGCTCCAGGTGGTGATACTCAATCTCCAGATGTAAAAGGTATAGATGAAGGAACATCGGATTTTTTGCGTTTGTTTTGGAATGCCCAGGAACTTACCACAGATGAAGCATTGGTTGCCTGGAATGATCCGGGTATTCATGATTTTCATAACATGAACTGGTCTGCAAATAATTCAATGTTGATTGGTTTATATAACCGTTGTTTTTATATCATTACCTTATGTAACGAATTTATTCGTGAAAGTGCACCTGAAAGAATATCATCCAGAGGAATAAGTAATTCAAATGAAATTACCAGAATGAGGAATGAAGCCAGGTTTATCAGAGCATTTCAGTATTGGGTTCTTATGGATCTTTTTGGTAACCCTGCTTTTGTAAATGAAGAAACTTCATTAGGTGCTTCTTCACTACCACAACAAATAAATCGTGCTGATTTATTTAAATATATAGAGTCTGAATTATTAGCATTGGAACCGGCTTTGGCAGAACCCAAAACAACTGATTATGGAAGGGCTGATAAAGCAGCTGCCTGGTCACTGTTAGCCCGTATGTATTTAAATGCGCAAGTTTATTCAGGCACATCAAAATGGACAGAAGCTATAACTTATTCAAAAAAAGTAATTGATGCCAATTACCAATTAATACCTGATTACAAGCAATTGATGCTTGCAGACAACCATACAAATAAAAGTGAATTTATATGGACATTAAATTATGATGGTTTAAACACCCAAAATTTTGGTGGTACCACCTATTTGGTAAATGCATCGGTGAGTGGAGATAATGCTGTTCAAAAAGATTCTGCCGGTTTAACAGGATGGAGTGGACTTAGAACAACAAAAAATTTACCCGAACTATTTCCAGGTTATCCAAATTTTTCAACCATTACTGACAGAAGAGCGCAGTTTTTCATGCAGGGGCAAAATTTGGAAATTGAAAATATTAGTTCATATTCGGATGGGTATGCAGTAATTAAATTTAGAAACAGAACTAAAAATGGTTCTTTTGGAAGAGATCCGGGTAGAACTTTCTCTGACATTGATTTTCCGGTATTCAGGTTAGCCGAAATGTATTTAATATATGCAGAAGCAGTTTTAAGAGGTGGCTCCGGTGGTACCAGTGCATTAGCATTAACGTATTTCAATAACTTAAGACAAAGAGCTTATGGCAATACATCAGGC
>JACDAZ010000064.1 GCA_013695175.1 Flavisolibacter sp.
GTGTCATACCTGAACAGCCAGAAGCAATAAGCCCGAATAAAGCGAGTACAATCGCCATGTGTTTAAAATTCTTCATAGTCAAATATTTATTACTAGTTTTCCAAATAGCATACCATCAACAATAGGCATCCAAATTCAATTAATTTTGTTGAATATTATTTAACATTTGATTTGAATCCATAAAAAAAGGGCTGCACATGCAGCCCTAACCTCTAAATGCAAATGAAAAATTATTGTTGTTGTTCTACTGATTTATTTAATTTTTCTTCAAATCCGGCAGATTGATTTTCTTTAGGTTCTACTTTATCTGCAGGTACTACTTTAGTTGCAGTATAAAGTTTTACTTTAGCTTTTGCAGGTGCTTTTTTGGTCTTAGCACTTTTTGCTGTAGTTTGTTCAACAGTAGCTGTTTCTGTATTAACAGAAGCAAAAACTGCTGTTGGATCTTCATCATTAAATTCCTTTCCAATAGCAACATTTAAAACATTTGCCTCAGGATCAAAGATTAAAGTCCCTTCTGGAATTTGTGTTCCGGCTTCTGTTTTTTGAGCAATAATTCGGTAAGTGGATGGTGACTTTTTAAAATAAGCTTTGAATTTACCTTCAGGTAATCCTTCTATCCAAATTATACCTTTACTTGCTGTATCTAAAGTAACAATAACATTGGAAGTTGTTTCGATATTTGCTGTTTCGGTACCGGTAGAGGTTTGATTCGTTACCAATTGATAATTTCCTATAACCGGGAATGTTTTTTCAATCGTTAAAGCTTCAGGCATTGGCAACAATTTATATTTTGCTGCAATAGAATCAACGGTTGATTGTGCATTTAATGAAATTGTAAATAAGATGGCTGCAACAACCATAAAGAACTTGCTTTTCATAAAATAATATCTTTTAAATGATGGAATAAAAGGTTTTGCCCTTCTTACACAATATTGTGCCAAAAATCCCTTTTTGGGGAAAAGACTGCGCTTTATTCTCCTCCTGATCTCTAATTAAATTAATCTTTATAACCAGCCTTTGTATCTTCGCCTGCTAAATTTTTTGGCAATTCAATTTCATGAAAAAAAATAAAGAAGAACAATCCACAGAAGAATTTATTGAGATATACGGAGCCAGGGAGCATAACCTTAAAAATATAGATGTAGTTATTCCAAAAAATAATCTGGTTGTTATAACAGGAATTAGCGGAAGTGGAAAATCTTCGCTGGCATTTGATACTATTTATGCCGAAGGGCAACGAAGATATATGGAAACCTTTGGTGCTTATGCCCGCCAGTTTATTGGTGAAATGGAAAGACCCGATGTAGATAAAATAACAGGCCTTTCACCGGTTATTTCTATAGAACAAAAAACCACAAACAAAAATCCAAGATCAACAGTTGGTACAGTTACAGAAGTATATGATTTTTTAAGATTATTATTTGCCCGTGCCGGTGAAGCCTATTCATATAATACAGGCAAGAAAATGGTTAAATGGAGCGAGGAGGAAATAGTGAACAACATTGTTCAAAAATTTGATGACCAGAAAATTACATTATTAGCTCCCCTTGTAAAAGGAAGAAAAGGACATTACCGCGAACTTTTTGAGGAAGTTAGAAAAAAAGGTTTTTTAAAAATCAGGGTTGACGGTGAAATAAAAGACCTCTCTTCAAAAATGCAGGTTGACAGGTATAAAATTCATGATATAGAATTGGTTGTAGACAGGTTGAAAGTTTCTGTAGATCAACGTACCAGGATCAGCCAAAGTGTGCAACAGTGTTTGAAGCTTGGCAAAGACCTGATGCTGATTCAGCTCGAAAAAAATGAAAAATCAAAACCCACAGATATTGCTTATAGCAGGCAATTAATGTGTGAGGATACGGGTATAAGCTATAAAGAACCATCACCTAATTCATTTTCATTCAATTCACCTTATGGTGCTTGTCAAACATGTAAGGGTCTTGGTAAAGTATATACGGTAGATATGAAGGCAATCATTCCTGATGATGCTTTAAGTATTAATGATGGCGGTATTGCCCCTTTAGGTGGTGAACGAGAAGCTTATGTTTTTAAACAGGTGCAACAACTTTCAAAGAAATTTAAATTCAGTTTAGATAAACCTGTAAAAGATTTACCTGCAAAAAGTTTAAATCTTATTCTATATGGAAAAGAAGAAAATATTTCTTCTGAAGAATTACAGTTTGATGATGAGCAAATAAATGAAACTATTTACAGTGGAGAGTTTGAAGGTGTAGTAAACCAGGTGAAAAGGTGGTTTGCAACAACTACAAGTGAAGCCATTCAAAGATGGGCCGAAGGGTTTATGGAACTTACAACCTGCCACACATGTAATGGAAGCCGTTTACAAAAAGAAAGTTTATGGTTTAAAATAGATGAAAAAAATATAGCTGAACTAAGTGAACTGGACCTGGTTGAATTGTTTGAATGGTTTAATGACATAGAAGTAAGATTAAATAAAAAACAAAAGCTCATTGCTAAAGAACTGGTTAAAGAAATAAGAGAAAGATTAGAGTTTTTATTGAATGTGGGTTTAACTTATTTGACCTTAAACAGAGGCACCAGAACCTTAAGTGGTGGAGAATCACAACGTATACGTTTAGCTACCCAAATTGGTTCGCAACTTCAGGGAATTACTTATATTTTAGATGAACCTTCCATAGGACTTCATCAGAGAGATAATCAACGATTGATTGCTGCACTCCAAAATTTACGTGATATTGGAAATAGTGTATTGGTGGTAGAACATGATAAAGACATTATGCTGGCTGCAGATCATTTAATTGACATAGGTCCTAAAGCTGGATACCATGGAGGCAGAATAATTTCACAAGGCACACCAAAACAAATACTTAAAACCAATTCTCTTACTGCCATGTTTTTAAATGGCGAAAGAGAAATAAAGGTTCCGCATGAAAGAAGAAAAGGAAATGGGAAAACTATTGTTTTGAAGGGTGCAGGCGGACATAACCTTAAGAATGTAAATGCTACATTTCCATTAGGTAAATTGATAGTAGTAACAGGTGTTAGTGGCAGTGGAAAATCAACTTTAATAAATGAAACACTTTACCCTCTCCTGTCACAACATTGTTACAATTCCAGAACAGCACCCATGCCTTATAAAACTGTAGAAGGGCTGGAACATATTGATAAAGTAATTGAAATAGATCAAAATCCTATTGGTCGTACACCAAGAAGTAATCCTGCAACTTATTGTGGTTTTTTTACAGAAATCCGTCAACTTTTTGCATCGATACCCGAAGCTAAAATAAGAGGATATAATGCAGGCAGATTTTCATTTAATGTAAAAAGTGGACGTTGTGATGTTTGCGAAGGTGGTGGTATGCGTGTTATTGAAATGAATTTTTTACCTGATGTTTATGTGCATTGTGAAAAATGTAATGGCAAAAGATATAACAGGGAAACTTTAGAAATCCGGTATAAAGGAAAATCAATATCAGACATATTAAATCTTACTGTAGAAGAAGCAACAGAATTTTTCCAGCCTATTCCATATTTGTACCGGAAGATAAAAGTACTTGCAGACGTAGGTTTAGGATATATAACACTTGGTCAATCAGCTGTAACACTCAGTGGTGGTGAAGCTCAAAGAGTAAAACTGGCAACTGAATTAGCAAAAAGGGATACCGGAAAAACATTTTATATTCTTGATGAACCTACAACAGGGCTTCATTTTGAAGATATTCACCACCTGCTTGAAGTTTTAAATAAACTGGTGGAAAGAGGAAATACTGTTTTGGTTATTGAACACAACCTGGACGTAATAAAAGTTGCAGACCATATTATTGATCTGGGGCCTGAAGGTGGCACAGGAGGAGGTAAAGTTTTATTTCAGGGATCACCGGAAAAATTAATGGAGGTAAAAGAAAGTTTTACAGGTCAGTTTTTAAAAAAAGAAACAATTTCTAAAAAAGCTATTGTGGTGAATTAACAATAAGCTTATATGACCCTTCAATATTTCCTGTTCCATTTTTATCCCATATTCTGAAAGAAACATGAAAGCTATCTTTTTTACGATAGATCTTTTTAATGTTTGCTGATATGGTAATTATTTTTGCTTCTTCTGAGGAAATAGGACCTATTTCCTCAAAAAGATCTTTTTCTTCCAGCACAACCTGCTTTTGAAATGTTTCAATTTTTTGATATGCACCTAACGCGACATTACCTTTTCTCGTAACCCAACCATTATTGATAAAAACCCGCAATTTCAATGGTTTGTTTACATCAGTAGTATTGTTTGACGAAACCGGGTTGCCTTGTTCATTAACCAATACCGCCCTGGAAACATCTAAATTCCTTACTTCCAATTGAATGTTATTAGAGATTGTATTTCTTGCTATATCAGAAGAAGTCGCGACATGATCCCTGGCAGGCTCATTACAGGATATAAACAATATAAATATGTAAACGAAAATTTTACAATACACTATTTGCTAAAATAAACAATTCAAAACATGTACATGGGCAGAAAAAAAAGCAGGGAAGAATTAATTAAATCTTTTGAATCAAACAAATGGTTATTTCGTTCGGATACCAGATTATTAATTTCCCTGCATTGCGGGTTAGCGATATTTAAGAAAGGTCCGGTAAGGTAAGCAGGAAGTTTAAAAATTCGTGAGCTTACAATAAGTATAGGGAACGGATTATGCCTGCATTTCAACAGACAGGTTTGAACTTTATCAGCCTCCCTGCTATTACCGGATTTTATTTTTATTTCACCTGAATATTTCCATTTTCAATGCTTTCTTCATTCTGAAAAACATCGTACATGTATGTACCCTTTTCTAAACTTACAATTGTAAAGCTGCTATTACCTTTTATCAGAAACTGTCGTACAAGGTTTGCCCTGGCATCAAATAAGTAAAAGCTGAGTGTGTCCGGAATGAAAGATTCTACAACAACTTTTCCATCAAAACTTGGATTGGGAGAAAGTCGTACAATCTTTTTTACCTGTACATTATGCAATAAGCTTTGTGATTTATTGTTTCTTTTATCAACAATACTATGATTTGATAAACAGGCAATAAAAGAAGCAAACAAAACAATTTTTATAACTACTGCTTGCATATTTTATTAATAAAAAGCAGGACAACGCATTTGACGTGAGGCTCTTCCAGACGGTGAATTAGCATCATTCAGTCTCCAGCCAAAACGCATAATGGTTGAAAAGAAAGAATCATTTTCTGTAGGGTCACCACGCTGTTCATTTATGCCTGGTTGACGTGTATTTTGACCATACTGCGGATCAAAATTTTGCCTGTAATGCATCTGCTGTGCTATAGCAACCTGTTCTGGTGCCAGGTAATTTGGAAATAGATCTTTATCTATATAATTGGTACTTACATCATCTATATAATCAGTAAATGTTTTACGATGCATTACTTCCATACCGAGATACACGTTCTCTTTTATGTAATATTTAAATCCAAAACCCATAGGAATTTCTACATTCATCAGTTTGTAAGGTTGCCTGTCCGGATATTCGGCCATACCCTGACCTTCTAAACGCAAAGGTTGAAGGTCTACCCAATAACTTCTGCCAGAGGGATCAAAATATTCACCTTGTGGCTTGTATTTAAATAAACCAACTCCCAGCACACCATAAGGACGGAATTTACCTTGCAGTCCATCATACTTCTCCATAAATACTGTTGGATAAATTTCTGCAGCAGCATATCCTTCAAAAACTGAAGATTTAAATTTTAAATTTCTGTCTTTACGAAATTGCTCATCTCCACCTTTAGAAATAATTTTACTGTCATCACCCATTAGAAAGCCATGATTGACAGCTAATCGCAAACCAAACCATTCGCTAGGATAGACGTTAAGAAATAGACCTTTAGATAAAGTTGTCAATGGTAAGTTTACATCTTTTATTAGGGTTGTCCCTTGACCCTGGTTACCTCCAAGATCGCCAAGAAAGAACATGGGACCTAATCCTAAACCTATTTCATACCTGCCATTACCTGTAGTAATAGATTGGGAAAAAGATGTAGTTACAGAAGCTAAACAAAGGAAGGTGAGTACCAATGTACGTACGCTATGTACAATTACTCTCATAAGATATTGGTTTTAGTTTTACAAGGAATATGGATTCAGCAACTAAAGTATAGCCACCGTTTTAGTGATGCAACTGTATAGTAAACAACTTTAAAAAAATAAGAGGAAGTACTTAAATCTCTTTCGTAGAATTACGTTTTCTGTTTACGCAGCATATAAATATGTTCGATACCATCTTCCAGATAAATCTCACTCACCTGCTCAAAAGAAAATGATTCATAAAAACGCTTCAGGTATAATTGTGCACCTATTTTAATAGGAACTTTTCCATAAAGTTCTTCAACTGCTTCAATGGATTTTTTCATTAAAATTTTACCAATACCACATTTTCTTTCTGAAGGAGAAGTTAGAACTCTCCCTATTGAAGCTTCTTTACAAATTTTACCGGGTGGAATAATTCTGGTATAAGCAACAAGTAGATCATTATTATAAGCAGATAGATGATAAGCATCCTGGTCATTGTTATCAGCATCCAGGTACACACAATTTTGTTCCACAACAAATACTTCACTTCTTAACCGCAATATATTATACAGTTCAAAAGAATTTAAATCAGCAAATTTTTTGAAAACCCATTTAAGCTGCATAACTCAAGTTTATTTGTAGTGACTAATTTTAAAAATTTAATACCCATACTTATCTTTCCACCGGTTCTTTAAAAACTTTCGCAATTCTTCTTCCCTTGGTGTTTGAGCAGGATTATAAAATAATGTTCCGGCAATGGTATCCGGCAAAAATTCCTGTTCTATAAATGATTTGTCATAATCATGCGCATATTTATAACCCTTCCCATAATCCAGTTTTTTCATTAGTCCTGTTGGGGCATTTCTCATATGTAGTGGTACAGCTAAATCACCTTCTTTTGCAACTACGGCTAATGCTTTCTCAATAGCCATATATGACGCATTGCTTTTATGAGATGAAGCCAGATAAGTAGCGCATTGTGCCAGGATGATTCTTGATTCAGGATAACCAATCTTAATTACAGCATCGAATGTTGCATTAGCTAATACCAATGCTGTTGGATTTGCATTACCTATATCTTCCGAAGCAAATATTACCATACGTCTTGCAATAAATTTCACATCCTCACCACCTTCTATCATCCTTGCCAGCCAGTATATAGCCGCATTTGGATCGCTGCCACGCATAGATTTTATAAAGGCAGAAATGATATCATAATGCTGTTCGCCACCTTTATCATACAATGCAATTCGTTGCTGTGCTATATGCACTACCTGGTCATTTGTAATAACAATTTTTTTATTGTCTTCGGATGATAAAGTATCAATCACTAATTCAAAAAGATTTAGAATCTTCCGGGCATCGCCACCTGATATTGTAATGAGAGCTTCTGTTTCTTTTAATTCTATTTTTTTTGTTCTTAACCATTCATCCTTTTGTATTGCATGTTGCAATAATTCAATAAGATTTTCTTGGGTTAATGATTTGAGAACATAGACCTGGCACCTGCTAAGCAAGGCACTGTTTACCTCAAATGAAGGATTTTCTGTTGTAGCACCTATTAAAGTAATGATTCCTTTTTCAACAGCTCCCAGCAAAGCATCTTGCTGACCTTTATTAAACCTGTGTATTTCATCAATAAATAAAATAGCACCACCAGACTTTTGTGCTTGTGCAATTGCATCTCTCACATCTTTTACACCTGCACTTATTGCGCTAAGTGTAAAAAATATTTTATCTAATGCTTTTGCTATAATATTTGCTATGGTGGTTTTACCAGTTCCGGGAGGCCCCCACAAGATTATTGACGGTATTTTCCCACTTTCAACTGAAGTTCGCAAAATACTCCCTTTCCCTACAAGATGTTCTTGTCCAATTAATTCATTAATAGTTTCAGGTCTTATTCTTTCGGCTAATGGAGCAGAGGAATTCATTGTTCAAATTAATAAAATTGATAAACAACTTTGAAGAACTTTAATAATAAAATCATCCTAATTCAACTGTGCTTTAAGAAAAGCTTCTATTTTATCAAATGCATGCGTCATTCAGTAACCATTATTATAAAAGAAAGGGAGAAAAATAGAGGTTTCATATTTGCTTCTCCTGTTCAATTGATATGACGTAAAAACAAAAAATTTTTTTAAAGTTGCAATTAGATGAAAATTTTTATAAATCAGTCAACCGGATATTTAATTCACTTAATTGCTTTTTATCTATAGATGCCGGCGCATCAAGCATGGTATCCCTGCCACTGTTATTTTTTGGAAAAGCAATAAAATCACGGATACTTTCACTGCCTCCAAAAATAGCACATAACCTGTCAAGACCAAAAGCTATTCCTCCATGTGGTGGCGCACCATATTCAAAAGCTTCTAATAAAAACCCAAATTTTTCTTTGGCTTCCTCTTCATTCATTCCCAAAGCTGAAAACATTTTTTCCTGAATTTCTCTTTGGTGAATTCTTATGGAACCACCTCCAATTTCATTGCCGTTTAAAACCATATCATATGCATTTGCTTTTACATTTGCATAAGCATGTTTTAGATATGCAGCAGGATCTTCAATTACCGGATCATTATTAATAATGGCTTCAACCTGTGCCGGTTTTGGTGATGTAAATGGATGATGACGTGCTACCCACCTGTTATCATCCTGGCTATATTCAAATAGTGGAAAATCTAAAACCCAAAGTAGTTTAAAGTTATTTTTATTTCTAAATCCTAAGCGTTCCCCCATTAATAACCGGAGTTCACTGATAGCCTTTCTTGTTTTCTCTTCTTTTCCGGCCAAGATTAAAAGTAAATCACCCTTATTTGCATTGGTATAAGAAGCTATTGCCTGTAAGGCTTCCTGCTTAAAAAATTTATCAATACTACTTTTAAAACTGCCATCTTCATTTGATTTAATATATACCAATCCCTGCATTCCAATTTGTGGTCTTTTTACCCATTCAGTAAGTTCGTCTAATTGTTTCCTGGTATATTCTGATGCACCTGGTACTGAAATAGCTATTACTGTTTCTGCATTTGCAAATACAGGAAATTCTTCCAAACTTACAGATGTATGTAGTTTATTGAATTCATCCTTAACTTCATTTAAGGATTCTGAAAAAACATAACCAGGAACTTTCAGATTTAAAAGTCGCATATCAAACCTGGTATCGGGTTTATCATTTCCAAAGTTCCACATGGCATATTCCCATGAGATTCTTTCTACAGCTTCCGTGTAATCAATTCCTTTTACTTCTTTAAAAATATATTTAATAAGCCCTTCAAACATCTGCAATACATCTTCCTGTTCAACAAAAGACATTTCACAATCAATTTGTGTAAATTCCGGTTGCCTGTCAGCTCTCAAATCTTCATCTCTAAAACACTTTACTATCTGGTAATAACGATCATACCCACTGATCATTAATAATTGTTTAAATGTTTGAGGTGATTGAGGCAATGCATAAAAATGTCCGGGATTCATACGGGAAGGAACAACAAAATCCCTGGCACCTTCAGGAGTGGATTTAATAAGAAAGGGTGTTTCTATATCTATAAATCCTTGCTGGTGCAGGTAAGACCTTGTAGCCCTGCTTACATTATATCTTAATAGTAAATTTTCTTTTAATTCAGGGCGGCGCAGATCAAGATATCTGTATTTCATTAAAAGATCATCACCACCATCTGTATCATTTTGTATGGTAAAGGGTGGAACTGCAGATTTATTTAAAACCAAAAAACTTTCAACAGTTATCTCTACTTCTCCTGTTGGAATATTCAAATTCTTATTGGTTCTTTCAGTTACGGTTCCTGTAGCTTGTAAAACATATTCCCGCCCAAGTGGATTTGCTTCAAGTTTAACAGACATAGCTTCATTGAAAAGCAATTGGGTAAGTCCATAGCGGTCGCGCAAATCAACAAATGTTATAGAACCAAATTTTCTTATGGTTTGAACCCAGCCTGCCAGCGTTACTTTAGTACCTGTATGTTTAATACTTAATTCACCACATGTATGCGTTCTATACATATAAGCATATTCTTATTTAGGCGCAAAGATAAAGGGTGGATATTCGTTACCATTATTCCTTTTTTATAAAGGATTCTGGTAATACTAAAAACAAAAAACCTCCATATGCGGAGGTTCGTGTAAAAAAATAAGTTCAAAAATTTTACATGGCAGCCAGTTGAACTTTTTGCTGAAGTTCCATAACATTATCCCTGAACATTCCATCAGTATCCATCAGATCCTTTACGGTTTGGCAAGAGTGAATAACTGTAGTATGATCGCGACCACCAAAATGCTCACCTATAGTTTTTAATGAATTTTTTGTAAAAGCTTTAGCAAGGTACATACTGATTTGCCTGGCCTGCACTATTTCACGCTTTCTTGTTTTTTGTAACAGTTTATCATAAGGAACATCAAAGTATTCGCAAACCAATTTCTGAATGGTTTCGATAGTAATTTCTTTGCTGGATGATTTGACAAAATTTCGTAACACTTTCTTTGCTAATTCTAGATCAATTTCCCTGCGATTAAGCGAAGATTGTGCCAACAAAGAAATAAGCGCTCCTTCTAATTCACGAATATTATTATTAATATTATAAGCAATATATTTTACTACTTCCTTAGGCATTTCCAGACCATCATTCTTCATTTTTCTCTCCAGAATTTCAATCCTGGTATCATAATCAGGACATTGAACATCGGCGCTTAAACCCCATCTAAAACGGCTAAGAAGACGCTCCTGAACCCCTTCAAGATCTTTGGGTGCTTTATCAGAAGTAAGAACCAATTGTTTACCGGACTGGTGCAAATGATTAAAAATAGCAAAGAAGGCATCCTGTGATTTTTCAGCTTTATTAAAAAACTGAACATCATCAATAATCAATACATCAATTAACTGATAAAAATGTATAAAATCATTTATTGCATTATTGCGGCTATGATCTACAAATTGATTTATAAATTTTTCTGAGCTCACATATAATACCACCTTGTTGGGCTGGTTTCTTTTTACCTCGTTACCTATAGCCTGGGCAAGATGAGTTTTACCCAATCCTACACCACCGTAAATAACAAGGGGATTAAAAGAGTTGCCACCAGGTTTGTCAGCAACGGTTTTACCTGCTCTCCTGGCTACACGGTTACAATCACCTTCAATGTAGGCATCAAAAGTATATACTGAATTTAATTGTGGGTCAATGTGCATTTTTTTCAATCCTGGAATGACAAAGGGATTTTTTACAGGCGTATTGATAACTAGAGGGAAGTCCATTTCATTATTTGAAAATGATTTATAACCGGTTCCGGAAACATCCATCGTTACGGGCTTATTATGTGTATTACCACCATCCACCATAATTCTATATTCAAGCCTGGCATCTTTACCTAATTCACGTTTAAGTGTTTTGGCTAAGAGATTTACATAATGTTCTTCAAGATATTCAAAGAAAAACTGGCTTGGCACCTGAATAACCAGGATGTTATCTTTTAAAGCTACAGGTTTTATTGGTTCAAACCATGTTTTATAATGCTGCCATTCAAC
>JACDAZ010000094.1 GCA_013695175.1 Flavisolibacter sp.
TCTTTAATGCGAATGCGCAATATTTTACCACGCAGATCGGCTGAGTTACCGGAGGTGCGGCGGGCATCGTACTGTTCGAACCCCGGTCGACCATCAAGCGGAGCAAAGCCATGATTTTTAGCTCCCGCAGGCTGATCGAAAGGCGTAGAATTATCTCCGGTAGACAAGTACAAAAGGCCATCGACACCAAAGGCAATAGAACCTCCGGTATGGCAGCAAATGTTGCGCTGCGAATAAAATTGGAGCACTACTTTTTCCGACGCCATATCAAGCGCACCATTTACATATTTAAACCGCGACAAACGATTGACCGAAGTATCGATCGGCGCATAAAATAAATAGACATAATTGTTTTTTTTAAATGCAGGATCAATTGCCAGTCCCATCAATCCTTCTTCTGCATTTACATTGGGTACAGTAGTTTGATGATAAACATTTAAATAACCCACCTGCTCCACTTTCCTGGTTTCGTTGCTGTAGCGTACCACTTCGCCACGACGTTGTGCAATTAATACATCCAGGTTAGGCAAAATGGCCATTTCCGTAGGCTCGTACAGCGTACCTTCAACCAATTTTGTTTTTACAAACCTGTCATTATCGGGTACAGGAGGCGAAGTAGCTTTGCTATAATCCAATTCTTTATTCTCACCAATGGCATACTGTATACCACCTAACAGGTGTTGTAAAAATAATGGCTCGGCGTACGATTCCTCGGTATGGCCCAGTGCGGTATAAAAAGCACGGCCACCATCGTAATTGTGGTACCAGGACATCGGATGATCTGAACCGTTAATGCCACCTTTATAACTGCTTTCGTCAATCTTAAGCAGGACGGTTACTTCCTCATTCAGGTTTTTAAAATTGTACCATTCATCAAATCGTTTCCACTCCTTTGGTAAGTTTTTGGTTGCTGCATGTTCCGCATTGGTTACGCGTAAAATGGCATTTTGCTCCTTGGGGTGTGATGCAAATTGCCCACCCACCAGCCGCGTATACCAACCCCAGTCGTACTCCGTATCGGTAGCTGCATGAATGCCTGCAAAGCCACCGCCGGCTTGAATGTACCGCTCAAATGCCACTTCCTGCCGGTGATTTAATACATCACCAGTGGTGTTTAAAAAAATAACGGCTGCATATTGCTTAAGTGTATCTTCTGTAAAATATTCGGCATTGGTTGTAGTATCTACTTCAAACCCATTTTCGATACCCAACTTTTGAATGGATGCCACACCTTTGGGAATGGAACTGTGTACAAAGTCTGCAGTTTTGCTAAACACCAAAACTTTGGGTTGGCCACTGCGTTTTTTACTACAGGCTGAAAATGCGATGGCAAACATCAGGAACAAAGCAAACATCCATGGGGCGGAAATGCGTTTTTTAAAATACCTTGAATTCATGAAAAGGGAAACAATGGTTATTAAAGGCAAAAATTAAGGAAAGAAATGCACACGCTGTTGGTTTTTTATGCCAAACAGAAAAAAGGGTTTGGAAAAATGTTTCAAAACCCATTTAACCAGTGTTCATTTTACAAAAACGTTACCGTAATTTTTAAGTGCAGTTGACGGCACATTACCTTGTTGACTGATAACAATTGACGGTTGTTAATGAACTTGCTCTTTTTACTAAAACAAAATGGTTTGAATTCTTTTTTGATGATCAGGATTGAGAACGTACAAGAGTGCGACGCAAATGGTGCTAAATAGCGTTACAAAAGCCGGAAACAAAAAATATTTTAAAACTCTTTGAAAAAAACATTAAAGGATTTTTAAACATTTTCGTTTTGAAGAAACTTTGTATAATTGGGGTTTAGTCCACTTTGGTTTTTCCAGTGGTGCGCTCCCATCATCATATGCTTTTTACTTTGCTCAATAGCATCCATTATCTGTGCTAATATCTCTTCTGCAGGAGCATCATAATCGATTTTTAAGGGCTCTTTAAATGTTACGTAAAGCTGTACACCTTTCTTTTTAAACATTAAACCTTTTTTATTGAAAGCACGCCAGAATCCTTGTATCACTACCGGAATAACAACAGGTTGGGTATGTTTTATTATATATGCAGTTCCTTTTCTGCCGGGGGCATAAGGCTTGGTGGTTCCCTGGGGAAATGTAATGACCCATGCCCTGTTTAAAGCTCGTTCTATTTTTCTTGTATCGCTGGGATCAAGTCCTCTTCTTGCTTCATTACCATCTTTTTTCCATGTTCTTCTTACAGTTAATGCACCCGCCATTGTAAACAACCTGGTAAGCCAGCTGCTCTTCATAGTTTCTTCAGCAGCAACATAATAAACACGTGTAAATGGATTTAAAAGATAATAGGGTATGCCTAATTTGTTTTTTTTGCGCCATTTAACTGCACAAAAAATACGTAAGAAAGTAATTACATCTGCAAAATAGGTTTGGTGGTTACTTACAAATAAAACACGGCGGGAAGGAAGGTTTTCTATATGTTCTGTTCCGGAAATTTTTAGTTTGTTTACGATCATTAATCCAGGGTAAGAAAATACGCCTATTATAGCATATATAATTTTTCTGACCAGTGTAAATTCTGCAAGTTTTTTCCAAAAATTCATCTGCAAGCAATTGGTAATTTAAAGGTAAGGATTTACAATTCATAAAAATTTGTGCCAGTAAAAAGTCCCGCCTTTTGAGCGGGACTTACTTTATTTCTACATAAATTATTGTGGCTGATCATCACCTTTTTTCTCTTCCTCCTGCTGTAGTCTCTCTTTAATCTGAGCAAGAGCACCTAAATCACCCAAAGTTGGTTTTTCAACCTTGCTTTGCAGGTTCTTAACTGCTTTCTTGGTTTTGTCAGATTCAACTTTAGCTTCTTTACGTGCAGCATCTTTCTCATTTACCTGAGCCTGTTCCCATATGCGGGCATGAGAAACAACTATACGCTTTTCGTTCCTGTCAAATTCAATTACCATAAATTCAGCAGTTTCTTCAGCATTTACACTTTTACCATCTTCTTTTGCAAGGTGACGGTTAGGAGCAAATCCTTCCAAACCATACGGTAATTGTACAATTGCGCCTTTATCATCTTTACGAAGAACGGTTCCTTCATGTACAGTTCCTACAGCAAATGTATCCTGCAAGCTGTTCCATGGATCTTCTTCAAGTTGCTTATGACCTAATTGTAATTTCCTGTTCTCTTTATCAATTCCTAATATGATTACATCAATGTTTTCACCCACTTTAGTGTACTCACTTGGATGGTTGAAACGTTTTAACCAGCTTAAATCAGAAATATGGATCATACCACCAATGCCGGCAGATAATTCAACAAACACCCCATAAGGTGTAATGTTTTTCACTGCACCGCTATGACGGCTGCCTTCTGCAAATTTTGATTCAATATCACTCCATGGATCATCAGACATTTGTTTGATAGACAAACTCATCTTCCTGCTTTCTTTATCAAGTGTTACCACTTTTGCTTCGTGCTCATCACCAAGCTTAAAGAATTCTTTTGCATTGATTGGAGTGTTAGCCCATGTAATTTCAGATACGTGTACCAGTCCTTCAACACCCGGAAGTATTTCAAGGAATGCACCATAATCTTCAATATTTACAACCTTACCACTTACTATAGAACCTTCTACAATTGTATCAGGCAATACATCCCATGGATGTGGAGTTAATTGTTTTAAACCAAGAGAGATACGTTTTTTCTCATCATCAAAATCCAATACAACGACATTGATCTTTTGATCAAGCTTCAACACTTCTGATGGATGATTGATACGACCCCATGAAATATCTGTTATGTATAACAATCCGTCAAGTCCGCCAAGATCCATGAACGCACCAAAGTCAGTAATGTTTTTAACTGTTCCTTCAAGTACCTGACCTTTTTCAAGCTTACCAATAATTTGTGCACGTTGTGCTTCTATATCACTTTCAATAAGAGCCTTGTGAGATACAACCGCATTTTTAATGGCTTCATTGATCTTCACAACTTTAAACTCCATTGTTTTACCAACAAACTGGTCGTAATCAGTTACAGGCTTCACATCAATTTGAGAACCGGGCAGGAAGGTTTCCATACCAAATACATCCACAATAAGTCCGCCTTTAGTTTTGCTGGTAACTGTACCGGTAACAATTTCACCTGTTTTATGAATTTCAACAATGCGTTCCCAGGCACGTGTAACACGGGCTTGTTTACGACTTAAATTCAGGTTGCCGTCACGGTCTTCTTTTTCAACCACCATTACTTCCACTTCATCACCCACTTTCAAACCCTGGATGTCGCGGAATTCGTTTAATGAAACCAAACCATCAGATTTAAATCCAATGTTTAAAACAACATCAGTGTTGGTGATACCAACAACAGTTCCTTTAATCAGTTCACCATCGCTAAGTTGAACAAAAGTGTTTTCATACACTTTGTCATACTTATCTTTTTCTTCCTGTGTGTAGCTGGCAACATTACGTTTGTCAATGCTCCAGTCAAAATCATCGTGTGCAGCAACTGTTTCTGCAACTGGTTCCTGTGCAATACCTTGTTCTACCGCAGGCTGGTTAGCTTGCGTTTCGGCAGGTTCATTTGTTGTCGCTGTAGATGTCTCGGCAGCTGTGTTTTCAGCAACCGGGGCATTCTCCTGGCCATCAGCGTTTTGATCTGCCTGTCCGGCAGACAGGTTAACAATTTGATTTTCTTCCATAAATAATCCCGGGTTTTTAATCGGGGGTGCAAAGATAAGAATGTTTGTAGCTTAAGGTAACTGAAAAAGAGTTTTTTTGATTTTATTAAGCCAACTCTAAACCCCTGATTTAGCGATAGTTGCGACGCTCCGTTCAACACCTGCAACACAGAATTGCTTTGACCCCGCTTTTCTTGTATCAAAGTAGGCACTGTATTAGCTCTTTAATATGTTCAAATAATTGTTTTTATGGATAACAGAGAAAAAATGGAAATGATGGATAAATTCATCCGCGAGCTGGAAGATTTAACCAATTCTCAAACATCAGTTTTAAAAAAAATTGGACAAATAGAAGCGGAAAACATCAACCTTGGTAATAAAGTTTTGGAAAAGAGATTACCTGACATTTATGAGCATGCAGAGCAAACGCTTACGGAAGCAACAACATTGCAAACAGAATTTACTGAGGCAAGAGACAAATTTGTGAAAGACAACAAACTTGATGTTGTAGAAGAACCGGCTGAATAATTTAATAAATCAATCTGCGATTATTCTACATCGCAGATTGATTCATTATCCGGGGAAAGAAAAGAAATGGTCTTTGCAGCAATCCACCCGCTTGTCCATGCATGTTGAAAATTAAATCCTCCGGTTATACCATCCACATCCAAAACTTCACCGGCAAAAAACAAGTTTTTAATTTTCCTGCTCATCATGGTATTTACATCCACTTCTGAAAGATTTATGCCTCCGGCTGTAACAAATTCTTCTTTAAAAGTTGTTTTGCCTTTTACTTCTGCAGTGTAATCAACCAGATTATTGATCAATATATTTTCTTTTTTTGCTGGCAGATCAGCAAAGCGCATATCTGCATGTATATCACTTTGCTCCAGTAAAAATTGCCATAACCGGTTGGGTAATTTTCCAAAATTGTGATTCAGGATTTTTTTGTTTGACTCACTAAACCTGAAATTTCTAAATTTTTCTTTTAAGCTATTTGCATTTTCTTCGGGCAACCAGTTAACATGAACTTTAAAAAGATAATCAACTGCAGCCAACTCTCTGGCACCCCAGGCACTTAATTTTAATACTGCCGGTCCGCTTAAACCCCAATGTGTTATTAAAACAGGTCCTTCTTCCGCAAGTTTTGTTCCTTCAATTTTTACCCTGGCTTTTTCAACACTTACTCCCATTAATTCTGTAATTGGATGTTTTGCTGATCCGGGTTTGGCTGAGTGCAGGTTAAATGTAAATAACGATGGAACAGGTTCTGAGATAGTATGACCAAGATCAACCAACCATTGAAACATACTTGTTTTTGGAGCACCACCTGATGCAATGCATACATAATCTGAATTCAGAATAATATTATTTGAAAGATTGATCAAAAACTTTCCATCCTCATACCTCATACTTCTGACTTCTGATTTCTCATACTTCATACTTCTTTCTTCAGAATTACCATACCTCATACTTATTACTTCTGAATTCTCATACCTCATACTTCTGACTTCTGAATTCATTTTTATTTCCACACCATACAGGTTTGCTTCATTCATTAAACAATCAATTACAGACTGAGATGAATCTGAAACAGGAAACATCCTTCCGTCTTTTTCTGTTTTAAGTTTAACTCCCCGCTGTTCAAACCATTCTATTGTATCTGTTGTAAAAAAATGATGAAGTGATTTTTTTACAAATTTATCACCTCTTGGATATCGTTTACTCATTTCCGTTATATCAAATAAAGCATGGGTCACATTACACCTTCCGCCCCCGGAAACTTTTACTTTAGAAAGAAGTTTTGTTGATCTTTCCAGCAATATCACTTGTAAGTGAGGACTCATCCTGGCTGCATTAACAGCACAAAAAAAACCGGCAGCTCCCCCACCTATAACTACAAGGGTTTTATTTTTTTTGTGAAGTGAATTTTTTAAGTTCAACTATTTGTATTGAAAACAGCTATTAAATTAAAGATTGCAGTTGTTGCATTTTTTCAGCGGGAGAAATGGTAGCTGTAAACAAATTTGTATTAGCAAGTTCTGCAGCTTCAATGTCTGTATAATCGGAAAGAACATCTGCTTTTCCTTTTCTTACACAAACATCATGTTCAAAATGTACAGATGGTTTTCCATCTGCTGTTCTCACAGTCCAGCCATCTTTTTCTGTATACACTTCTTTTCTGCCAAGGTTTATCATAGGTTCAATAGCTAACACTAATCCTTCTTTCATTACAGCACCTGAACCCCTTCTGCCATAGTTAGGCACTTGCG
>JACDAZ010000114.1 GCA_013695175.1 Flavisolibacter sp.
GATTTGCACTGATCTTTTATAAACATTAAATATTGAACGCTGATCATTAAGATTTTAATGATTTGCGCTGATCTTTTATAAACATTAAATATTGAACGCTGATCATTAAGATTTTGATGATTTGCGCTGATCTTTTATAACTAGTAGTATTATAAGATAATCGGGGATTTGAAGATTGGTAGAGGTGTAAAGTTTTAAGAAATAAAATCTTTTATACAAAAAAATTAATGCTGATCATTAAACTTTGGATGATTTGCGTTCATCTTAATAATCATAAAAATCTGCGTTCCACATTATGCCAGAAATAATCAAAACAAACGATGCTGCAAAACCTCTTGGTGCTTATCCTCATGCAAGAAAGGCAGGCAACCTCTTATTTTTATCAGGCATAGGTTCAAGAAATGCTGTAGATAATAAAATTCCTGGTTTGGAGCTTGACAACGATGACAATATTATAACATACGATATTGAAGCAGAATGTCATTCTTGTTTTGCAAATGTAAAAGCAGTGCTGGAGGCAAGCGGCAGCCGCTGGGAAAATATAATTGATGTAACCGTTTTTCTCACCAATATGAAAAAAGATTTTCCAGTATATAATCAAATTTATAGTGATTATTTTACAACAGTACAAGCATGCAGGACAACAGTAGAAGTGAAAAGTTTACCAACACCTATAGCTATTGAATTAAAAGTGATAGCGACAATAGATTAATTTCTAAATTTTGAGAGATATAATAATTATGGAGAACAGTTTAGAATATGCAATAAGTTTGGACCAGCAGGATGTACTTAAGCATTTCAGACAAAAATTTATTATTCCCCAACACAACAATAAGGATGCAGTTTATTTCACCGGCAATTCTTTAGGCTTACAACCAAAATCGACAAGCGATCATATTAATCTTGAATTGGAAGATTGGGCAAGTTTGGGTGTAAAGGGACATATCAGTGCACGCTCACCCTGGGTTAATTACCATGAGCAGTTTGCAGCATCACTTGCAATGCTAACAGGTGCCAAAGCAGATGAAGTAGTTGCTATGAACCAACTGACTGTAAATATTCATTTGTTGTTTGCCAGCTTTTATCAACCTACAAAAGAACGGTATAAAATAATTTGCGAGGCAAAAGCTTTTCCATCTGACCAGTATGCATTACAAAGCCAGGTAAAATTTCATGGCTTCAATGCTGATGATGCTATAATAGAGGTAGCGCCAAGAGAAGGTGAATTCATTATCCAAACCGAAGACATTTTATCGGTTATAGAACAAAATAAGGATAGCATTGCAGTTGTTTTTTTTGGAGGTGTAAATTATTACACCGGGCAGTTGTTAGATATGCAAAAAATTACGGCCGCATCGCATGAAGCAGGTGCATTTGCAGGTTTTGACCTGGCACATGCAATTGGAAATATTAAAATGAACCTGCATAACTGGAATGTTGATTTTGCCTGCTGGTGCAGTTATAAATATTTAAATTCAGGTCCCGGTGGTGTGGCGGGTATTTTTATCAATGAAAAACACGCTACCAATACTTCTTTATTACGGTTGGCTGGTTGGTGGGGTACCAATAAAAAGACCCGCTTTTTAATGCAAAAAGAATTTGACCCTATTCCAACTGCTGAAGGCTGGCAGTTAAGTAATGTTCCTGTATTATTAATGGCTGCTCATAAAGCAGCTTTAAAGCTCTTTGATGAAGCAGGTATAGATTCTTTAGTTGAAAAAAGTAAAATGCTTACTCAATATCTTTTTTATATACTTGATGAGATCAATAATTCTCAGCAAAATGATATCATTAAGTTGATAACACCTCGTGATGCACATGGTTGTCAAATCTCTATGTTGATGTTGCAAAGGGGTCGTGAAATTTTTGATGCACTCATTAATGAAGGTGTTATTGCAGATTGGCGTGAACCCAATGTGATTAGGATAGCTCCGGTGCCATTATATAATACATTTGAGGATGTTTGGAAGTTCGGAAATATTATCAGGAAAATTATATCAACGGATGTATATGACATAAAAATTCATTCATCTTCAAAAGATGCAGGAATATGAGTAAAAAGGTTTCGGTTATAGGTGCAGGTTTGGTAGGCTCATTGCTTTCTATTTACCTTGCAAAAAGAGGTTACAAGGTTACCATGTTTGAAAGAAGGGGTGACATGAGGAAGGAAGTAGTGGAAGCAGGGCGTTCTATTAATCTTGCTTTAAGTGACAGGGGAATAAAGTCTTTAAAAGAAGTAGGTATAGCAGACGATGTTTTAGAAATTGCTATCCCAATGCATGGGAGACATATACATAACCTTGATGGAAAATATGCTTTTCAACCTTATGGCAAAGAAGGACAATATATTAATTCAGTATCAAGAAGTGAATTGAATAGTAAACTTTTGGATCTTGCAGAAAAACATGGTGATGAGGTGTTGTTTGGTTACCGTTTACAATCAATAGATTTTAATCAAAAGTCTGTTGCCTTTGAGGTAAACAGCCAGCCAGTAATTATTGATTACGAATTATTGTTTGGGGCAGACGGTGCTTATTCAGCTACCAGGCTGGCACATATGTTACAACATAATTTGTTTGAATACCACCAGTATTATATTGATTGTGGGTATAAAGAATTATCGTTTCCTGCCGGAGAACATAACCAGCATTTATTAGAAAAAAATGCACTTCACATTTGGCCACGAAAAGATTATATGCTGATTGCTTTGCCAAATATTGACGGCAGCTTTACCGGCACTTTATTTTTTCCGTTTGAAGGTGAGTTGTCATTTAATAATTTAAAAACCAGGGAACAGGTATCTCAATTTTTTAAAGACACTTTTCCGGATGTGATTCCGCTGATTCCTGACCTGGTACATCAATTTTTTAATCATCCTACATCATCATTGGTTACGGTAAAATGTTTGCCATGGATAAGAGATGATTCGTTTTGTTTAATTGGTGATGCTGCCCATGCCATTGTGCCTTTTTTCGGACAAGGTATGAATGCAGGTTTTGAAGATTGCAGTGTACTAAATGATTTAATTGAAATACATAATGGTGACTGGCAATTCATTTTAAGATCATTCCAGGAATTACGCAAAACCGATGCAGATGCAATTGCGGATATGGCGATCAACAATTTTATTGAGATGCGGGAAAAAACAGCTGATAAAAAGTTTTTATTGCAAAAGAAAATTGAAGCAAAGCTTCATGAAAAATATCCCGATAAATGGATACCTGCATATTCACAGGTTAGTTTTAGCCCACACATCAGGTACAGTGAAGCTTTGAGAAATGCACTAAAGCAGGAGGCTATTATGCAGGAAGTGATGCTGGAGCCCGGTATTGAAAACAAATGGGAAACCTTAGATTTAGAAAATAAAATTCTTTCAAAACTGGAGTTGAGCTAACTCCTTTACATGTTCATCTTTTATGACAAGGAAACAATTAGTTGAGCAAATATTTTTAAAACATTCTTATTTATGTGTTGGATTAGATACAGATGTGGATAAAATTCCTTTGCACCTGCAGTCTCATCCTGATGCTGTTTTTGAGTTCAATAAAGCTATTATTGATGCCACAAAAGAATATTGCGTTTCTTATAAAATAAATACAGCTTTTTATGAGGCAATGGGAGCTAAGGGTTGGGAAATAATGCAAAGAACGGTTGATTATATACCTGAAACACATTTTAAAATAGCTGATGCAAAACGCGGGGATATTGGAAATACATCTGCACAATATGCAAAAGCATTTTTTGAAACTTTAAATTTTGATGCTATTACAGTTGCACCTTATATGGGCAGCGATAGCCTTAAACCTTTTTTAGAATACCAAAATAAAACTACCATTGTTCTAGGATTAACATCCAATGCAGGTGCAAAAGATTTTGAATTACAAAAGATGCTTATTGAGACCCATATTCTTGACGAGGGGGTGCATATTATAAAAAAGGATACCCCTTTTTTATATGAATGGGTTATTGATAAAGTTCGTGAATGGGGAACAATAGAAAACCTGATGTTTGTTATTGGTGCAACACGTTCAGATGAATTAAAGAGCATAAGAAACAAAATTCCTGATCATTTTTTATTAATTCCCGGGGTAGGAGCACAGGGTGGTGATTTACATGAAATTTCAACTCATTTATTAAACAAGGATGCCGGAATCCTGGTGAACTCCAGCAGGTCTATTATTTATGCGTCAGGTGGTGAAGATTTTGCTGAGAAAGCAAAACTAGCTGCCAAAGATTACCAGGGGCAGATGCAATCTTTTTTGTCGGAAACGGCAAACACTTAAAGTTTTGTATGTTGTTTAATTTGCTGTTCGCTTCCTTTTATCATAGCACAGGATGCAGGTATTTCAGCCTTCAAACCTGTTATCTTTGCCGCCATGGCAACAGATCAATTTCAATCACCGGATTATTACCTGGTAGATGAGTTACTAACTGATGAACAAAAATTAATCAGGGAAACTGTAAGAAGTTATGTAAAAAAAGAAATATCTCCTATAATTGAAGATTATGCTCAACGTGCAGAGTTTCCAGAGCAAATAGTAAAACAATTAGGTGACCTTGGGTGTTTTGGTCCTACTATTCCGGAAGAATATGGTGGTGGAGGATTAGACTATATATCTTATGGATTAATGATGCAGGAACTGGAACGTGGTGACAGCGGTGTACGGTCAACAGCTTCTGTCCAGGGCTCTCTTGTTATGTTTCCTATTCATGCATACGGAACCGAAGAACAAAAGAAAAAATACTTACCGAAATTAGCTTCGGGTGAGTGGCTGGGTTGTTTTGGATTAACAGAGCCTGACCACGGAAGCAACCCATCGGGTATGCTTACCAATTTTAAAGATGCAGGCGATCATGTTATACTTAATGGAAGTAAAATGTGGATCTCCAATGCACCGTTTTCACAAGTGGCGGTTGTATGGGCAAAAGATGAAAAGGGTGATATAAGAGGGTTGATAGTTGAAAGAGGAATGGAAGGTTTTTCTACACCAA
Organism: Flavisolibacter sp.; assembly: GCA_013695175.1. Lineage (GTDB taxonomy): Bacteria > Bacteroidota > Bacteroidia > Chitinophagales > Chitinophagaceae > Flavisolibacter. The sequence continues at coordinate 4,993 of JACDAZ010000114.1, forward strand.
CAACACATGGTAAATGGAGTTTGCGTGCAAGTGCAACAGGCGAACTGGTTTTTGATAATGTAAAAGTTCCCAGGGAAAATATTTTTCCAAATGTAAAAGGATTAAAAGGTCCACTAGGTTGTTTATCCAAAGCCCGGTATGGTATATCATGGGGTGCTTTAGGTGCAGCTATGGATTGTTATGATACGGCACTCAGATACAGTAAAGAAAGACAGCAGTTTGACAGACCTATTGGCGGATTTCAGTTGCAACAAAAAAAGCTTGCGGAAATGATCACCGAAATTACAAAAGCACAGTTATTGGTTTGGCGTCTTGGTGTATTAATGAATGAAGGAAGAGCAACACCCCAGCAGGTAAGTATGGCCAAAAGAAATTCATGCGAGATTGCAGTTAATATTTGCAGGGATGCCAGGCAAATGTTGGGTGGCATGGGCATAACAGGCGAATACAGCATCATGCGTCATATGATGAACCTGGAAAGTGTAATCACTTATGAAGGAACACATGATATACATTTATTGATTACTGGTATGGATGTGACCGGGTTGAATGCGTTTAAGTAAGGAAGTCGGAAGTAGGAAGTAGGAAGTAGGAAGTAGGAAGTAGGAAGTAGGAAGTGAAA
>JACDAZ010000116.1 GCA_013695175.1 Flavisolibacter sp.
TTCTTGCCCTATCCGGATTTTCATCTATTAAAGCACGTATACTGTTCAAAGCATTAAAAATAAAATGAGGATTGATATGTGCTTTTATGGTTTTTAGTTCCAGTTCCTTCACCAGGGCTTCAAGTTGCAAAGTATCCAATTGCTGTTTACGGCTTTTAGCCACGTAGTGGTACATGAAGTATATAAGATTCCATATAAAAAAATATAGAAAAATTGACCAGGTATTACTCAGAATAAGAAAAGAAAGGCTCTTATCGTAAATGGCAGCTTCATTTTCTTTTAAAAGATTATACTGGTTTAATAAAAGAACATATAAATAAGATGAAAGAAAAGAAAAAATTAGTGTGATAATCAAAAATTGAATAATCTGTTTATCAAAGGATTTTTGAAGTGTATTGAGTTTAATAATCACATACCGCATCAGGTGGGTACATAAAATTCCAAGGATAATAAAAATGCCCAGCCTTCCAAAAAAATAAAGTATCTGGCTTCTTTCCGACAGTTTTTCAAAATAATAGGCAAAAAAAGTATTTATAAGGGCAAAACTACCCCACCCAATTAACTGAAACAGCCAGTACCTCGAAAGCTTTACACGGTTCATCAATTAAAATTAATGCGCTAGAATTAAAACGAAATGTTGTAAATGTACCAGTGGAAGATAAGTTTTACAAGTGGATAATCCTTCACCAACTTTTGAAAAAGCCCTGGTATTGAGTTTTTTTTATAATTAATCAGTTTACCACTCATAGTCAATAGTTTGTAAATGAAGATGACATCAAAAACTTTAAAATGTTAAACCATTTTACCGCAGGATTGTTAGGAGAAGGCAAAGCGGCTTTTCGTTAAAAGTTTCAGCTATTTTTGCAACGCTAATTATATATCATGCAAATAACCCCTGGTGCCTTATTACAAACCATTAATTCTCCTTCTGATCTTAAAAAAATCCCAAGGGAGCAGTTGCACCAGGTTTGTGATGAACTGAGACAATTTATTGTAGATGTTGTAAGTGTGCATGGTGGTCATTTTGCTGCCAGCCTTGGTGTAGTGGAACTGACTGCAGCCTTACATTATGTATATAACACGCCTTATGATCAATTGGTTTGGGATGTTGGCCACCAGGCCTACGGACATAAAATACTTACCGGAAGAAAAGAAAATTTTTATACAAACAGGAAATATAAAGGCCTCAGCGGTTTCCCAAAACGTACAGAAAGTGAATATGATACTTTTGGTGTAGGCCATTCATCCACATCCATTTCTGCAGCTTTAGGTATGGCTATGGCATCCAAATACAAAGGAGAAACAGACAGAAAATCTGTTGCCATTATCGGTGATGGTTCCATGACAGCAGGGATGGCTTTCGAAGCTATGAACCATGCAGGTGTTGCTGATACTGATATGCTCATTATTTTGAATGACAATTGCATGAGCATTGATCCTAATGTAGGAGCTTTAAAAGAATACTTAACAGATATAACCACTTCTCACACCTATAATAAATTCAGGGACGAAGTTTGGAACCTTTTAGGAAAATTGCCTGTAGGAAAAAAATTTACTCGGGATATGGCTTCAAAGCTGGAAGCCGGCATAAAAGGAATGGTTACAAAAAGCTCTAATTTATTTGAAGCGCTTAACATTCGTTATTTCGGACCTATTGACGGACATAACATTACAAAACTGGTAGATATACTTACTGATTTAAAAGATATTCCCGGACCAAAATTGCTTCATATTATTACCGTAAAAGGTAAAGGATATTCACTTGCAGAGAAAGACCAAACCAAATGGCATGCTCCGGGTTTGTTTGATAAAATAACAGGTGAAATTTATAAGAAAGCTTTTGACTTACCTCAACCTCCAAAATACCAGGATGTATTTGGACATACAATTATTGAGCTGGCAGAACAAAATGATAAAATCATTGGAATAACACCAGCAATGCCCAGTGGTTCTTCATTAAAATACATGATGGAGAAAATGCCGGAACGGGCATTTGATGTGGGTATATGCGAACAACATGCGGTAACCTTAAGTGCCGGCATGGCTACACAGGGAATGAAAGTTTTCTGTAACATCTATTCATCTTTTATGCAGCGTGCTTACGACCAGGTGGTGCATGATGTAGCTATACAAAAACTTCCCGTTATATTTTGTTTAGATCGTGCTGGGCTTGTTGGTGAAGACGGCCCCACGCATCATGGTGCTTATGATATCCCTTATTTCCGCTGTATACCTAATATGATAATTTCAGCTCCCATGAATGAAGCTGAATTAAGGAACCTGATGTTTACAGCACAATTAGAAAGTACAAAATTGCCTTTTGTAATAAGATACCCTCGTGGCGAAGGTGTAATGCCTGAATGGAAAAAACCATTGCAGGAAATATCAATTGGTAAAGGAAGAAGATTAAAAGAAGGAAAAGATATTGCTATTCTTTCTTTCGGGCATCCCGGAAATTTTGCTGCTGCTGCCATACGAGATCTTCGTTCTGAAGGAATTACGCCTGCTCATTATGACATGCGTTTTGCTAAACCGCTTGATGAAGAATTATTGCACGAAGCCTTAAGCTTGTACGATAAAATAATAACTGTAGAAGACGGAACGATAAAAGGTGGTTTTGGAACTGCAGTATTGGAATTTATGCAGGAAAACGGTTATAAAAATGATGTTCGTATTTTAGGTATACCGGACCAGGTAGTGGAACATGGCACTTTAAAAGAATTACACAGGGAATGTGAATATGATGCTCAGGCAATTGCTGATGCCATCAGGGAAATGATGAATACTGTAAAAGTTGATTCCGTTTTATTGAGTTGAAAAAGATCAGCTTTAAAGTAACCTCATATGCTCTTCATCAGTTAGTCCTTCTTCCACTTCATTGTATTCAACTATAAAATTATTCATTCCATCACCAATCATAATTTTTAAAAACTTTTGTTGAACAAGTTCCAGCATTGATAAAAAAAGAAATATAGCATGTACCCGGTTCTCTGCTTTTTCGAATAAGCGTTCAAAAGAAAGTATTCGTTCTCCCTGAGCCATGGAAATAAGATCGGTTTTAGTGCCTTCCATGGTATAATTAAATTTAATAACAGTATGTACAGGTTTATTAAATTTTTCGTGGTAACGCAACATCACTCTTTCAAAAGCTTTCATTAGTTTGAAAAGTGTGATGGTTTGCACTTCGGTGCCCTCAGCAGCTTCCTCGCCAATGCTGGAAAGTTCTTTTTGTATGTTCCCCCTTTTTACCATCAATAATCTATCAGCCTCCATTTCAGCCATTTTTGCAGATGCTTCTTTATAACGTTTGTACTCCAGAATTTTATCAACCAGTTCCTGCCTTGGATCTATCTCATTTCCCTGTGCATCAATTTCCTTTCGGGGTAATAACATCTTTGCTTTGATACGCATAAGAGTAGATACAAAAAGAATAAATTCACTACTGAGTTCTATATTCAGGTTATCATCTTTATGTATAAACCCTAAAAAATCGTTGATGATCCTGGTGATGGGAATATTATATATATCCAGCTCATCACGTTCTATGAAAAATAATAAAAGATCAAACGGTCCTTCAAACTGAG
>JACDAZ010000202.1 GCA_013695175.1 Flavisolibacter sp.
TTGAAGCCCCATTCTTTGCGTAACAATTCTGTCAGTAACCATTTATTTCCTGTTGCAGGGATTCCATCAATTTCATTAAAAGATGTCATTACTGATGCAACACCTGCATCTACAGCTGCTTTAAATGGAGGTAAAAAATACTGATACATTGCCAAACGGCTCATATCAACTGTATTATAATCTCTGCCACCTTCACCGGTACCATATAAAGCAAAATGTTTTACACAGGCAAGCATGGTGGTATCAGCAGCAAGGTTAGTACCCTGATAACCTTTAACCATTGCAATTGCGATTTGTGAACCCAGGTAAGCATCTTCCCCTGCGCCTTCCGCAACCCTTCCCCAACGTGGATCACGGGCAATATCTACCATGGGTGAAAATGTCCAGTTCAGTCCATCTGCAGTTGATTCGTTTGCAGCTATTCTTGCACTGCGTTCAATCAATTTCATATCCCAGCTGCATGATAAGCCTAATGGAATTGGAAAAGTAGTTTTATAACCATGAATAACATCAGAGCCAAAAAGTAAAGGAATTTTTAACCTGCTGCCATTCACAGCAATCTCCTGTGCCTGTTTTATTTTATCCACTCCTATTACACCAAATAGACCTCCTACATTGCCAGCTTTTATTTTAGTTTCTACATCAGAACTTACTACAGCACCCGTGGCCACTCCACCGCCTGGTGTTAATAAATTAAGCTGACCGATTTTTTCATCAAGGGTCATTCTTCCCATTAATTCATTAATAAAATTATTCATTGCGCCATCTGCAGAATGTATGTTTGTTTGAAAGTTTTTTGTTTGGGAACATGCCAATAAAATAATAGCTAACAGCAGGAAATTTATCTTTTTCATGAAATCTATTTTATAATCATCAATAGTATAACAGAATATTTTCTATACCAGGAACACCTAAACTATTTAATTTACGACGAAAGTAATCTGATCAACACTTAAAGATCAAATTTATAAATCACATTGTATAGTTCATTTTTCTTTCTCTATAGCATAACTCTACTTAATACGTTTTCTGACAGTTGATGTTTATTAACCAATATTCATTTTGTAACGTACTCTTTACAGGTTTACAATTATAGGAATGCTGTTATGTATAAAAAAAATAAAGACCTTAAGTCGAAAAATATTAAACTATCTGCGTTTTGAAAACATCCATGGAAAAAGATCTTTTTCAGCAAATGCAGAGTCCCAGCTATTATGATTAGCATCGGGATACAAAGTTAGTTTTACATCAGCACCTTTATCAATTAAAGCTGCTGCCATCACTTTACTAAATTCCGGATTCACAACGTCATCTTTTAAACCATGAAAGATCCACCAGCTGGGTTTTTTTAATTTACCAGCTGTTTTAGGATCTGCACCTCCACAAATTGGAAAAGCGGCAGCAAACATTTTAGGTTTATGCCTAACTAGTTCAAAAGTTCCCATGCCACCCATTGACAAACCACCTACATAAAAATGTTTTTTATCCAGGGAATAATTCCTTTTTAAATAGCTTATTAAATTAATTACCAGTGCAAGATCGGGTGAAGGTTTTCCTGATGTTGCAAATGCAAATTCCCTTGTACCATCAGGTGTTGTTTTTATATGAACATTACTCCAATAACTGTTAGCAGCACATTGTGGAAATACAACAATAGCCTGATAATTTTTGCGAATACTATCCTGGAGAAAAAGCTTTGAACCATGGATCAACTGCTTTTCATTATCGTTTCCCCTTTCACCGGCACCATGTAAAAATATAATAAGAGGATATTTTTTTGATGCGTCGTAATTTTCTGGCAATAATAACCTGTAAGGAAGTGTATCACCTTTATTTGTAAATACATGCCTTTCATATTTACTTAAATCCTGTGCACTTATTAGTTGAAAGAATAAGTTACTAAAAAATAAGATCAGTAATTTCATTCTCATAAATGTGTTTTAAAGATCGTCTTTTTATTATCTTCTATAAGGTATTGATTAACCTTTAAACCTGAACAACTTTTGATTTTTTTATTAAAAAATTTTTATTTTTTAATCTTAATTATTTAATAAATGAGGCAGTATAAGTTTTTGCCATATTTTATAACCATAAGCATTCATGTGTAGCTGTTCTTAAATAAATATATTCTTCATTGGCTTCCCATCTTTTTCAAGCATATGGTTATAAACATCTATATACCCGGTATTTAACTCTTTTGATAAAAATTTCTTTATT
>JACDAZ010000143.1 GCA_013695175.1 Flavisolibacter sp.
CAATGTTAGTTTTTATAATCAAAGTCCGGATGGACCAGTTTATCCTACACCCACTATTGGAATGGTAGGTTTGGTTGAGAACATGAAGAAACGGATGTCACTTTCTTTTAAAGATGATGGTGATATAATTTATTTAGTGGGTGATGTTACCAATGATATAGCCAGTAGTGAATACCTGCATAAGATACATGGAATAGAATTTAGTCCTGCTCCTTATTTTGATCTTGAAAAAGAATATGATCTGCAACAAACCATTTCTGAACTGATACAAAATGAAGAAATAGCATCAGCACATGATGTTAGTGAAGGTGGATTATTTGTTACACTTGCCGAATCTGGTTTTGAAAATAAGAAAGGTTTTAAAATAAAATCCTTAGAAAAAATCAGGAAAGATGCTTTTCTTTTTGGAGAGGGACAAAGCAGGGTGGTTGTATCAGTTAAAAATGATAAAGAAGTGGCATTTAAAGCACGTTTAGGTGGAATTTCTTTTTTAAAACTTGGAAATGTGTCAGGTAAGGATATAAATATAGATGAGGAGAACTGGGGAAATATTATTCAATGGAAAGAATTATATGAATATGCTATAGAAAAACAACTTTCAAAAGAACTGGAAGTTGAAGGTGCTTTGGGTATGCTTTAATTATCCTTAGTTTTTCCACAACCTTGTTAAATGGAGTGCTGCTGCTAAAAAAAATCTTAGGTTTGCATGACCTTCAGGAAGTTTTTTTGATGCGGAAAAGAATCAATTTTCCCAGGTTTATTAAAGTATCCTCGGTCAAAAACAGATCAATTAAATTACTATAGTTGAAAGGAGCGTCGCAAGGGACGGTAAACCGGAGTTGCGCTGTTCGTTTCATTTAAAATATAGCTATTGTTATGGCAAAATATATTTTTGTAACCGGGGGTGTTACATCATCATTAGGGAAAGGTATAATTGCAGCATCGCTTGCAAAATTATTGCAGGATAGAGGACTGCGTGTTACTATACAAAAATTTGATCCGTATATTAATATTGATCCCGGTACCATGAATCCTTACGAACATGGTGAATGTTACGTAACAGAAGATGGTGCTGAAACTGACCTTGATCTTGGGCACTACGAAAGATTTTTAAACATATATACTTCCCAGGCTAATAATGTAACTACAGGCCGCATTTATCAAACTGTAATAAATCGGGAAAGAGAAGGAGCATACCTTGGAAAAACAGTGCAGGTGATTCCGCACATAACCGATGAAATAAAAAGAAGGATGCGTTTGCTCGGACAATCAGATGAATTTGATATTATCATTACCGAATTAGGTGGCACTGTAGGCGACATTGAATCATTGCCATATATAGAAGCAGTTCGTCAGATGCAATGGGAATTACCGGATGAAGATTTATTAGTTGTGCATCTAACATTAATTCCTTATTTAAAAGCGGCAAAAGAATTAAAAACAAAACCTACACAACACTCCGTAAAAATGTTGAGTGAAAATGGAGTGTTTCCCGATGTAATTGTGTGCAGAACAGAACAACCATTAAATAATGAATTAAAACAAAAAATTGCTTTATTCTGTAATGTAAAACAAGATGCAGTTATTGAAGCTCCGGATGCAAATACTATCTACGAGGTTCCTTTGCTGATGATGAATGAAAAGCTGGATCTGATAGTGTTAAAAAAATTGAACATTACAGAATTTGGAGAAGCAAAACTTACAAAATGGAAGGAGTTTTTAGATAAGTTCAAATACCCAAAAGCTAAAATAAATATTGGACTTATTGGTAAATATGTGGAACTGCAGGATGCATATAAATCAATATTAGAATCATTTGTTCATGCCGGTGCCATGAACGAAGTGAAAGTACAGGTAACACCAATTCACTCAGAATATATAACGGCTGAAAATGTTGGTGAGAAACTGGCACATTTTGATGGACTGCTTGTAGCTCCGGGATTTGGGCATAGAGGCATAGACGGAAAAATATCTGCAGTTAAATATGCCCGTGAAACTGGCTTGCCATTTTTTGGAATTTGTTTGGGTATGCAAATGGCAGTTATTGAATTCGGCAGAAATGTTTTAGGCATAGAAAACGCTCATTCCACCGAAATGGATCCAACAGCAAAAAATGCTGTTATTAATATGATGGAAGAACAAAAAGCCATTACACTTAAAGGTGGAACTATGCGATTGGGTGCTTATCCATGTGTTATTAAAGAAGGAACATTGGCTCATAAAATATATGGGACTACAGTAATATCTGAAAGACACCGTCACCGCTATGAATTTAATAATGAATTCCTGGATGTTTATGAACAAAATGGAATGATAGCAAGCGGAAAAAATCCACAAACTGACCTGGTTGAAATTATTGAACTTCCGCAGCATCCATTTTTTATCGGATGTCAATATCACCCCGAGTTAAAAAGTACGGTTGAGAACCCGCACCCTTTATTTGTACATTTTATCAAAGCCGCAAAAAACTTTAATGAAAACAGAACAAGCTTAAAAAATCCGCTGCTGCAAAGCGAAATGATCTGATAAGTGAAGAATATCTTAAAGG
>JACDAZ010000178.1 GCA_013695175.1 Flavisolibacter sp.
GTTTTAAACTTAAAACTAAAAAGTTGAAAACTCAAAAAATCAGCTATTAGGGAAATTATAGCTTTTTCAATTAAATTTCTTTAAATATCGAGAATAAGAGATTAAAATGCTGGAAACATCAAGTTCAAATTCTAATAAAGATTCCGGTTAATTTATATCTGCATTATTTTTGAAAGATGCACCCAGAACACGAATTATCACAGGATACAAAAGCTATCTTAGGTTTAAAATTACCTACTGACCCACGTTGGGTGAATCTTGCAGAAAAATCGCTGGAAGAAATTTTAACCGATCATGCCTATTGCGAGCAAAAAGCAGCGACTTCCTGTATTTCACTAATACAACGTTACAGCCGAAGAGAAGAATTGGTACATGCCCTGGCACCAATAGTAACTGAAGAATGGGGTCATTTCAGATTAGTCTTATCCGAATTACAAAAAAGAGGTCTTAAGTTAGGGCAGCAACGCAAAGATGAATATGTACAGGCATTACTTGATTTTCAAATAACTGGCAATGCAGAAGAAAAAAGGTTGCTTGATCAACTTCTGACAATGGCAATGATAGAAGCCAGAAGTTGCGAAAGATTTAAAAGATTAAGTGATGGATTGGAAGATGTATATATGAAAAATTTTTACAGAAGGTTCATGGAGAGTGAAGCAGGACATTATACCTTATTTATTGAATTGGCTGAACTTTATATTGATAAAGAAAAAGTTCGCAAAAGATGGAACGAATGGCTGGAATATGAAGCAGCGGTAATGAAAACTATCACTGTGAGAGGTGACAGAATACATTAAATAATTGAGAGTCTATTTAGAAAAGAATTCAAGCTCTTTATTAAAATTCAGGTATGGAAATTTTTGTTGTAAACTTTTTGTTTTCATTTTATACGACAATAAAAACTTTTTATGTTGTTCTGATGTGGCATTAAAAGGCTTGTGTTGGTAAGCAAGATTTATAGAATGAATTTCTTCAATCAAGCCTTTTGTATTTTCACCCATACATGCTGTCACAAATTTTTCCCAAACGTATTGTGTTGCCTGATAATTTGGATGTACAAGATCTTCTGCATAAAAACGATAATCCCTCAAATCATCAATCACAATCTCATAAGCAGGAAAATAATATAGCTTTTCAAATTTTGAAACCATTTCATGTACAGCATGTATAAGTACTGCTTTGCTCCTGTTATTTTCAACTACTCCTTCTCTTAAATGCCTTACCGGGCTAATTGTAAAAATTACTTTAAGATCAGGATTAAATTTTATCAGCTTATGAATTACATTTTCAAATAAATCTATCAATTCTGCAGGTTTCAATAATTCTTTCCTAAACCATTCAGCAGGTGCTTTATGATTATTAGCCGCAACCTGACCATGTTTTGTATGAGATGCCTTTTCAGTTAAATTATACACCCATGCTGATCCTAATGTTAACATTACATAATCAGCACTTTTTAAAAATCCATGTGCTTGTGAAACAGCATTGTTTATTTTTACTAATGCCTCATTTGCCGACAGTGCGGAATAACGGCTATGGTGTTTCCAGCTATGCCAACCTTCATTATAAGAAAAGATATCATCCTCAGTATATACCTTATTATTTATATAATCATCCATAGCTTCTGCAACACTTATTGGATTGAATAAGATACCATGTGAATTTTCTAAAACATCAAACTTGTACTTACGCAGCTTTTCTCCTATATTTTCTGTGAAGCATGAACCAATTAAAAACAATTTATGAGTATGTTCAATGGGAGGTGAAAGTTTTGGAATATCAAAATCAAAATGAAATTTCATAGCATCGGGATTTAAATAAAAATTTCTTCAGCAAGTTTTATAGATTTCGATAATGCTTCTTCATTCAAGTTTTTTATCATATTCTTTTCCTGCAGATACTCAATAATGTTTTCAGTTTTCATATTTCCAATTAATTCGTCCTGCGCCATAGGACATCCTCCTATACCATTAATTGCTCCATCAATTCTAATACAACCTGCATTTACAGCTGCTTTCAGTTTTTCAAGCCAGTTGCTTTCGGTAGAGTGTAAGTGCACCCCAATAGTAGCATCTGGATATTTAGGAATAAGTGTTTGTAAAGCAAAACTAATTTGTTCAGGTGTTGCTTTACCAACAGTGTCTGCAAGTGATAAAATTTTAATATCCATCTTCACTATTTTATCTGCCCAACATAATAAGATTTCTTCATTATATTCATCCCCATATGGGTTTCCAAATCCCATACTTAAATACACAACAAGCTGTTTATTATTTTTTAAACACAGGTTTTGTATCTCCTGCACTCTTTGCAAACTTTGCTCAATAGTACTATTGGTATTTCTTATCTGAAATGTTGGTGAAATAGAAAAAGGAAATCCAAGGAAGTCTATTGCTTCAAAAGGCATGGCTTCTTCAGCACCACGAACATTAGCTACAATAGCAAGTAATTTTGTGCCTGAATTTTCTAAAATTAACCCTGCCAGCACTTCTTTAGTATCTGCCATTTGGGGTATCGTCTTAGCTGAAACAAAAGATCCAAAATCAATTGTATGAAAACCCACACGCAGGAGGTTATTGATATAATTTATTTTATTATCAGTAGGAATAAAATTCTTCCAGCCTTGCATAGCATCCCTGGGACATTCAACTAATTGAATCATCATGCAAGATAATTAAGAGATAAACAAAATTTCATCTGTTGAAGCTGGAATTAAATTCTTATGATAATAATCAATTCCCCAAAGTGTGATTTTTTTAATAAAATGTGGAATCATTAATTAGTTTTTAATTTAAATATTTAAAAAAAACTTGTCTGAGTAGTAAATATTTCCAGGTTTAAGGTTGGAAAGATTTTTGCTCATCACTATTATCAGAAAACCAAAGTAATGTTAAGCAAATAAGCATTTCCTGGTTTCACTAGCCTGTTGTTAAAAAAATTTCATAAGTAAATCCATATAAATTTTATAGTCAATTGGGTTTTACAAAGCAGAAGTCAAAATTGAAATAACATTTATTAACCTGTCAGTTAGATTGTTTTTACGAGAACATTAAGAATGAAAAAGTTTATTAAATATTTTCTTTTGTGCTTCTTAAGCATTAGTATTCTTTCTGCTCCTTCACATGCACAGGAAGATTTAAGTCAGAATTATTTACAACGCAGCTTTTTTGAAAATCAATTACCTTACCTGAAAGAACAATTTGGTAATAAAAAACAAATTCCGGAAGCAATAGAAATGGAGTGCCTTGTCGCATTATCCTTTTACCCGCAACTAAAAGATATACCTATAACTTTTTTATTTGGTAAAACAAGTGCAACAATGACGGCTCAACCCAAACTATCGTCATTTATTAAATCACAGGATAAAAGAGAATATAAAATCACCATTAATACTTCTGAATCAGCTACTAATATTTTAAAAAATTTATCTTTTAATGCCTTAGTAGGTTGGTTGGGTCATGAATTAGCGCATATTACACAATACATGGAAAAATCAAATGGAGGATTATTGTTAACAGGTTTTAGCTATTTGATTCCAGGTTTTAGAAAAAAGTTTGAAAGAGAAACAGATCTTATAGCAATTCAACATTACATGGGCTTTGCTTTGTATGAAGGCGTTCAATATACTTTTTGCTGTTCCGGTGCATCCAACAGTTATAAAGCTTATGTTCATAAATATTACTTAAGCCCTGAAGAAATCATATCAGAAATAGAGAACTATTATGCTGAAATGGATGCAAAATAAATTAATGTCAAAGAACATGTCTTTGTTTCATTACTTCGTATAATATCATGCCCGTGGCAACTGAAACGTTTAAAGATTCAAATTCACCCTGCATTGGTATTTTAAATTTAAGATCAGCAGCTTTTAGTAAGGGTTTTGAAATTCCTTTTTCTTCGCTTCCTAAAATAATAGCAACAGGCTTTTTCAGGTCAATATGAAAAACATCTTTATCCGCTTTCATATCACTGGCAATAACTTCTATACCATTTAAATGAAATTCATCTACAGCCTTTAGTAAACTATTTACACGACAAACAAATATTTTCTCTAAAGCACCGGCAGATGTCAGTATAGCATCTTCATTTAATGCACCAACTCCTTTGTCAGGTATTATAATAGCCTGAACTCCTGTACAAAAAGCTGTTCTGGCTATACCTCCTATATTTCTAATGTCAGTTATCCCATCCAATATCAGAAATAGTGGAATCTCACCTTTTTCAAAAACAAAAGAAATTACCTCTTGCAGATCATGATATTGAATCTTTGAAATAACTGCAACACATC